>JACYME010000158.1 GCA_015272155.1 Leptolyngbyaceae cyanobacterium T60_A2020_046 | reverse complement strand
GGGGGCTAAATCGGGCTCACTAAAGAGATCCAAAACGGTACCATCAGGCAACTTAAAGGTTGCGACTTTCCCCTGGGAAACCAGATTAGTGAGGGTGCTGGGAATTTCTTGTCCCTGGAGTTCGTGCAGCCCTAACACTCCTCGATAAAACTGCCGTGAACGACCTAAATCTTTGACGTTTAGCGCAACGTGATGGACGGCGCGCAAGGTGCCAGAAGCCAGTCCTGGGGAATGGGAAGAAAGCATGGCGGGTGCGATCGCGATTCACTTGGCTTGTTCTTCACCCTATCGCAGCTTGAAGGCAACCGCAGGTCAAGCGAGCGATCGCAACTGCACACCCCATTCTGAACCGAGCCCGTCATTCAGGAGGCAGGATTTTCTCGCGCGATCGCCCGAGTATCGTCATGTCTTTTCCAGCAGAAAGGATGGCCGCACGATGCCATGCTCAAGGAGCAGCCTACGATCGCGGCTACACGACACAGGCTCAACAGTATCTAGGGTTGCCAAAATTCAGTAAGGTTATGGATGCAGACCTACCGTGTAATCTGGCGTGACCAACTCTAACGACCCGCATATGGAACCTCTGAGCCGGGTACAGGTTCTCGTTGCCATGGGAGTCACGGCCCTGGTGTTGTTGCTCATTGCCCGATTTTGGCTACTGTTTGACTCCGTAAGTTTATTGACGGTATCGGCGGCTTCGCCTGAGGTGTGGCTCCAGGGGGGCGTCATTGGCCTTGGCATTACCGGAGCCAGTGCCATCGTGTATCGGCTTTGGCCGCACTATCGACGCAGCGCAGATTTTTACCTCACCCTGGTGCTGAGACCGCTGACCTGGCCCGATTTACTGTGGCTCGGCCTGTTGCCCGGGCTCAGCGAAGAATTCCTATTTCGGGGGGTGATGTTGCCCGCGATCGGGCTCAACGCCACGGGCGTCATTTTTTCCAGCCTATGTTTTGGGGTGCTGCATCTCAGCGGGTTGCAGCAATGGCCCTATGTGGTGTGGGCCACGGCGATTGGCTTCGTGCTGGGCATTAGCGCACTCTGGACGGGGAATTTAATGGTGCCGGTTATTGCCCATGTGCTGACCAATTTGCTCTCTAGCCTGATGTGGAAAGCCCACCTAACTGCCCAAAACTAGCTGACATTTGAGCAGGAATCATCACTCTCGAAGCGTGCGACCTAATAGACTGACAACAGTTCTCCCTGTGGGTTGGGTTGAGGTTGCGAAACTCAACGCCGACAAGGGTTTTGATGGGTTTCGCTACCGCTAGCCCACCCTACAGCAGAATCGGGGTTTCAAGGACTATGTCAGTCAACCAATCATGCGACAGTACCCTATTGAAAGGCCGCAACCACGCCAAAAATGATGAAGAGCATGCCACCGAGTGCGGTCAGAACTCGTTCAGATAATTTTCCGGCAATCAATTGTCCACACATCACCGCGATCGCGGCACAAATCGCATGGCCCAAAGTCGCCCCCATCACAACCCCCACAGGTGAATTGGCCGTGGAAAGGGTAATGGTGGCAAGCTGGGTGCGATCGCCCCATTCTGCGACAAAGGTCAGCGCCAGCGCCCGCATCAAAATGGCATAGCCTGAGACTTTGAGCACGGCGAGCCCATTCTTCTGCACCGCTTCGAGGGCTTCGGCCTGCTCATCGGCAAGGCTGCCACCGTTTGACATGCGGCTGGCGTCATACAACAGCTTGAGCCCAAATCCTAAAAAGAGCGCGATCGCGGCCCATTGAACATAATGCTGGGGAAAAACTGTGACCACTTGCCCCAGCAGAACTGATAGCGCCGTCATCCCAAACAAGGCAAGCATGACCCCAGCAAACACCCATCGCTTTGGGTGCTTCATCGCCAGAATTGCGCCAATAAAAAAGGTTTTATCCCCTAATTCTGAAAGCGTGATCAAGAGCAGGGCGGCGGTAAATCCAGTAAGCATGGGCTGATGAAGAGGTTTTGATATCTCGTCAGTCTTCCCTAGAGACTATCACTGAACTACAACATCAAAGAAATCTTTTTATCGTTAAGGTGGGTGGCTTTCATCTTTCATTCATAATCAATTCATCTCCATTTGAAAATCATGGGAGTGTTAGCCCACGAAACCTTAAGGAAGTGTCAATTCAGGTGACTTTCGCCTCTGGTTTAGAGTACCTTAAGTCCTGAAACACTCCAATCAGAGTCGCGCTAAAACAGTTTTATCAGAAAGATAAGAATCCATATTTTAGATACTCAATCGACATCAAATTTCAACTTTCCGAAATAAAAAAGGCGCATCAAGCTGCGCCTTAAATCATCATCTAATGCGTTTAATTCTGGGGAATCAGATCGAGACGAAGCCCCCTTCTTCTCCGTCAAAAGTATCAGTTGGGGAAAGCCTAAACGGCTTGAGCAACAGGCTCATTGGCTTTTGGAGCAGAGCCTTGGGTGCCCAGTTGAATCAGTTCAACCTTATAGCCATTGGGATCTTCTACAAAGGCAATGACGGTGCTACCGTGTTTCATCGGGCCGGGTTCTCGGACAACTTTTCCGCCCCGGTTTTTGATGGTTTCGCAGGTGCCATAGATATCATCTACACCGATCGCGATGTGGCCATACCCCTCACCCAAGTCGTAGTGATCAACGCCCCAGTTATAGGTCAGCTCTAGCACGGTGTGATCTGACTCATCGCCGTAGCCTACAAAGGCGAGGGTAAACTTGCCCCCGGGATAGTCTTTTTGGCGAAGCAATTTCATCCCCAAAACATCACAGTAAAACTTCAGGGATTCCTCTAAATTTCCGACCCGCAGCATGGTGTGCAGTAATCGCATGACAGTTCCTCTCAGTTGAACTTCTTGGGATTGTAGATTCACGGTGTGACTCAACGAATTTCAGACCCACTTTGGGGCAAGGAGCCAGGGTTTCAAATGCGGATTCGCTTTCACGTTAGACGTGGGCTGAGGTTGAGCTTCAACACCATCCCTTCTCTATTGTCGTTAAAGTTGGGCATGGCGGCATCGCCCACAAGCCAGGTTTTGAGGCGGTGGCGGTGGCAGGCACGATGAGGAGCGACGGCTACGATCGCCCGTTGCGGCGCTGCACCCCAGACTGGATCGCGTACCCCAGGGCAACCCAGGCCGCGATCGCGATCGCGCCGATGCCAATCGGGCTGGGCACCCAAAAGCCGACCTCGAACTCATTCACTGTGCCGGGGGTCAGGGGCCAGTGGGCGATCGCGGATGCTGCATCGGGATCTGAATTGACGGCATTGGGGGCGATCGCAGTGTGGCGATCAAGTCCCCAAGGGGTTGTCAGGCTGAAGCTACCCTCCAGCAGTTGAATGCCTTGCAACACGGGCGGAGCGCTGGCCAGCAGGTCAGGAACAGCGGTGAGATCCACTCGCAGCGTCAACTGGTTATGAATCGCCACCAACCAGTTGCCCTGTTGCAGGTGGAGTTCTGCCGTCAGGGTGTCGCCATCGGGCAGGGTGAAGGCCGCCTCACCCTCGGGCGGCGCAAAAAACTGATTAAAGCGCTGGACGAGATCAGCACCGTTGTAAAAGGGTAGAACAATCTTTAACCCTCCATTGGTGAGGCGTTTGGCAGACCCACCCACAGCGCTGGCGCGGTTCATCCATTGCGCGACCCAGGCGTCAATTTCGGCGGTGGAGCCCGCTGCCCCCTGCCACTGCACACGCTGCACGACTTGGCCGTGGGTTTGGCTGTCGAACTGGATATCGAGGTCGTATTGAATGCAGCCGCTCAACAGCAGGGCCGCCAGCGCCAACATTCCGAAAATTGCCCGTCGAACCCCTGGAAGCATGGCCTCTCACTGCTGCAACCAAGGCGCATTATGCGGCAATTCGGCGTGGTGGACAATGGCCGCGATCGCGCGCACGTCCTATTCCTCAAGCTGCGGCTGATAAACCGTCTGCAACAGGTTATCGAGCTGTTCGTCAGAGGCGTATTCCACTAAGGCTTCAAACACCTCGGCAAAGCGGGCCGCAGATTCGCCCAGGTGGGGCTGAGATCCCAGACATCTTGCACCCATTCTTGGGTCGAACTGTCTTGAAAAATCAGGCGTTCGAGGAGTTGCTTGGCGTCGTCGCGGGGGAGGGACATGGAAAAAACTTGAGGAGACAATTGGGCACGCTGAGCGGCTCAGAATGACGGGGCTCGCCTCAACGAAACCCATTGCTGAGCCCCGATGATTGTAGAGCGTCGCGGGGCGATCGCGCCCCAACGTCAGCGCGATCGATAGCTACGCACCTTGCGGTTGGGGTCTTGCCGTTGCACCCACGCGACAAAACGCATCAGTTGCGGCTGGGCCTTGAGGGCAGCCAGGGTGTTCAGTTCGCGGGCCAGGTGCCGATTATCAAAGAGGGTATGAATCTGCTTATGGCAGGCGGCGCAGATGTCGATGGTGGGGCCGGGGGGCTGCTTTTTGCGCTTGGTGTGCTGGCGGGGAATCAAGTGATGCACGGTGAGCGCTGGGCAGTCGCGATCGCACAATTGACAGAGCATCGGTTAAGACTGGCTGGGTTCCTCTAGGGCGGGGGGTTTTGCGGAGGGGGCAGACGGATTCAAGCTGCGGAAATAGCTGCCCCCAACGGTGAGAAGAAAGAGCACATAGGCCAAAAGCTGCCCCGCATACAGGCGATCGCGATAGCCTAGCAGCGTTTTGAGCAGCACCCCCGGCAGTTGCTTATCAGGCAGCACCGCGCGGGCATCCCACAACAGCGGCCCCAGCAGGCAAGACTGGTCTGAAATGCAGAAGTCTGCCCGCGCGGGATCGATGATGCTCACGGCATAGAGCGCCGCATCCAAATTTTTGAAGAAGGAAATCACCAAACCGCCCACAATCAGCAGCAGCAGCACCCCCATCACTTGGAAGAAACGACGCAGATCAATACGCACCCCAAACTTGAACAGCGCCAGGCCGATCGCCGTCGCCCCCAACAGTCCAAAACCTGCCCCAATGGCCGCGACGTTGCTCTGCTGCACCCGGGTAAACACGAACAGCACCGTTTCGATGCCTTCGCGCAGCACGGCAATGCAAATCAGGCTAAAAATCGTCCACCCCGCAGCCTCAGAATGATGGAGGGCGCTGGTGACGGAGCCTTCAATGTTGGCCTTGAGCGATCGCGCTTGGCGCGTCATCCACAGCAGCATCCAGCTCAGCATGATGATCGCGATCGCGCAAAACAAACAATCAAACAGCGGTTCAATAATCGACTCCAGGCTCGGCAAGCTGCGCTGCACCTGCAACACGCTGGAGCGAATGATGATCCCGGTGAAAACGCTGCCCAGCAGGCCCGCCCCAATGCCCAGGTAAACCCAGCGATTCAGTTGCGTTTGTTGGGCCTTGCTGAGGCACGCCAACACAATGCCCACGACGAGGGCGGCTTCAACGCCTTCGCGCAGGGTGACAAAAAACGTCGGAAGAGCAAGTGTAAAATCCATCGCGATCGCGGTAACAACCTAAGCAAATTCTCTAAGCAAATTCTAAAGGGTCTGCTGGCGAGGGATCACGCCACAACACCGCCAACCCAAAGCACCGCCCCCTCACGCATCAAAACTTCGCTGCCCTGCCCGCAACGGATTCGCTCACCCGTCATGACCCCTTTTGGTTCTGGGAGCGAAAGCGGCCTGTGTCAAACCCTCGCCGTTTCAGGTGTTTGGTGGTGCGCCCGCTGACCCGCTTGCGCCACATCCGAAAGCTGCTGGCCTTCATTTCGCGCCGCATCAGGGCAATCACCGCCTTTTCGTCGAGCCCATACTGCTGCTCAATGGCCTCAAAGGGGGTGCGATCTTCCCAGGCCATTTCAATCACGCGATCGCGAATTTCACTATCCAATTCCCCAAGCTCTTCCCAATGTTTCTCCACTGTATTTCCGTACTCGATTGCCTCTTCCGAGGCTATTGGAAGACACGAACCCCGTCAATTCCGGGAAACCGTGACCTGCGCCCCCAACAGCCTGTCATCATCCCTGGGGTGGAAGGCTAATCTGCGATCGCGATCGCGCCAATGGTGCCTTCGACCGCAATCAGATACTTTTCTGGCGAAAGCAGCAGCATATGCCCGCGTTTGCCCGCAGAAACCGCGATTTGCTTAAATTGGGTTGCCGAGACATCGAGATACACCGGGTAAGGCTTTTTGCAGCCCAGGGCGGTGACACCGCCGCGAATGTATCCCGTGAGCCCTTGCACTTCCTTGAGGGGAACGGTGTCGATCTTGCGATCGCCGGACATTTTTGCCAACGCCTTGAGGTCAAGGCGGGCATGGGCAGGAATCACCGCCAGACAAACGCCGGTGCGATCGCCCCGCACAACCAAGGTTTTGAACACCTGAGCCGTAGGCAGTCCCAGCTTTTCTGCGGCGCGCTCTGCGGCCAGGTCGGCAGGGTCAACGTCATAGGTGAGCAAGGTGTAAGGCACCTTCTGTTGGTTCAGGATGCGGGCTGCGTTAGTCTTCATGACAAGGCAGGCAAAGGAATGAACTTAGGCCGTAGCGTGCATAACCACGCTCAAAATTAGGGTTACGAACCAGATTCCCTGCTGGGCCGCCTGCGTTCAGGATTCATTGCAGCCCCTCGCTCTTACCATAAAGGCAAGTTGCCCAACCGTGCCTTCCGAGGGTGCGATCGCGCGCCCTCTGTTGCTGGAGTGTATCCTATGCGCCTGCGCCTGATTGCACCATTCCCTGACACAATTCCGATGCCCGAGTCATGGATTCAGCAACGCCCTTTTTCAATAGTTTCAATCACGCTGCCATGTCTTTGCCTGACTTGATTGCCACCGTCACCGCCGGAATTGATGGGCTATGGTTTCCTAGCGAAACCGATGCGCCGTGGACGCTACTGCCCAACGCGCCTGAGCCCACCGATGGGGCTGCCCTGCGAGCCTGGCTTGGTCAGCCTGCCTCAGCCCCGGTCGAATCCCTCGCGATCGCGGATTTTTTGGCCCAGGTTGAGCGCCGCTGCCGAGGGTATGGCGCAGAAGGAAAGGCGATCGCCCAGCGCCATCGCGATCTCATTGCCATGCTGCGCGATCGCTGCGATACGCTCACGGTTTGGCGTGTGGGCACCGTCACCCTGGATGTGGTGATCATTGGCACGCTGGAAACGGGCGATCGCGTCGCCCTGGGCACCCAAAGCGTTGAAACCTAAGCTCGGCGTTCTCCAGTTTCAGCCCCGTGTAAGCCCACAGCCTCCGATCCAACCCAGTTCTAAAAACCACAACCCACAAAAATAGGGAAAGAGCCGGACGTAAGCCGGGTTCTGTTCTCCGAATCGAAATCCAGAGGGTAGTTATCTATCTGGGACGCCTGTTACCAGACGCCTCATGCGGTACACCAAAAACGGGGCTGGAAAAAGACCAACCCTGGCCCCTCCGACCTTGCTCCCAACCGGGGTTTACCGAGCCAGCACCTCTCGATGCTGCTGGTGCGCTCTTACCGCACCCTTGCACCCTTACCTGTGAGCCAAAGCCCCATCGGCGGTATGTTTCTGTGGCACTCTCCTCACGCTCGCGCGCACTGGGCGTTACCCAGCAAGTTTGGTCTTTCGGGAGCCCGGACTTTCCTCAGGCTGGCACTGCCAACCCGTAACCACCTCGCCAACTCTTTCCCGCTTCCAGTTTAGAAGGGATTGACGACCCAGAGGAGGGCTCAGTGCGTCCGGTTTTTGGTCGGGCTGGCATCGGTCAACATTCTGCCCCCTCGCGATCGCGGGCAGATCTGTCTGCAAGCGCCCCCCACTGTCACGAGTCCTCACCCAGTTTGGGAACAGGATATCGGGGATGGGCCAGCGATGTACGAATTTGCGCCGGGCGCGACTCGGCCAGTATCGTCGCGATCGCCCGGAATTCCAGCCGGGGATTTTTCACCCGCTAAAATCTAAGGTATCGTTCTTCCCCCGTGGTTTATGACCCCAACCGCCTGGCCCGGTCGTTCTCACCCCCTAGGTGCCACCTGGGATGGCAAGGGCACAAACTTTGCCGTGTTTTCTGAAAATGCTGTCGCCGTTGAGCTGTGCCTGTTCGATGAACAAGGGCATGAAACGAGAATCAAGCTGCCCGAGGTCAGCAATTACGTGTGGCATGGCTATTTTCCTGGAGTGGGGCCGGGGCAGCGCTATGGGTTTCGGGTCTATGGCCCCTTTGAGCCGGAAGAAAGCGGCGATCGCTTCAACCCCAACAAGCTGCTGCTAGACCCCTACGCGCGGGCGATCGCAGGCGACATTCAGCACGGCGAGGCGCTCTTTGCCTACCCCCTCCATGACGAAGCCTCCCGCGATCGCGACCTGCTGTTTTCAGAACTCGACAACGCCGACCTGATGCCCAGATGTGTGGTGATCGATCCCCACTTCGACTGGGAAGACGACACCCCCCTCAATACCCCCTGGCACCAAACCGTCATCTACGAAGCCCACGTCAAAGGCTTCACCCAGCAGCACCCCGACATCCCCGACGCGCTGCGAGGCACCTATGCCGGGCTGGCCCATCCCGCCGCGATCGCCCATTTGCATGACCTCGGCATCACCGCAATCGAGCTCCTACCCGTCCATCACTTCAACGCCATCCCTGGGCATTTGGTCGATCTGGGCCTGCGCAACTACTGGGGCTACGACTCCCTCGGCTACTTCGCCCCCTACTCGGGCTATAGCGCGTCAGGCCACCACGGCGAGCAAGTGCGGGAATTCAAAGCCATGGTCAAAGCCCTGCACGCCGCAGGCATCGAGGTAATTCTCGACGTAGTGTACAACCACACCGGGGAAGGCAACGAACTGGGGCCAACCCTTGCCTTTCGGGGCCTCGACAACGCCGCCTACTACCGCCTGGTGGAAGACAATCCCCGCTATTACATGGATTTCACCGGCTGCGGCAACTCCCTCAACGTCCGCCATCCCCAAGTGCTAAAGCTGATTATGGACAGCCTGCGCTATTGGGTGCAGGAGATGCACGTGGATGGCTTTCGCTTTGATCTGGCCTCGGCCTTGGCCCGCGAGCTGTATGAGGTCAACAGTCTGGCCGCTTTCTTTGACATCATTCACCAAGACCCCATACTGTGCGACACCAAGCTGATTGCCGAGCCGTGGGACTTGGGCGAAGGCGGGTATCAGGTGGGCAACTTTCCACTGCTGTGGTCAGAGTGGAATGGCAAGTACCGCGATACGATGCGCGACTTTTGGCGGGATGCCCCCTGTCGGCTGGGGGAGTTTGCCTTTCGGCTCACGGGCAGCTCTGATCTGTACGAATCCAACGGGAAGCGTCCCCACGCCAGCATCAACTTCATCACCTGTCACGATGGGTTTACCCTGCGTGATCTGGTTAGCTACAACGAAAAGCACAACGAGGCCAACGGCGAAGATAACCGGGATGGTGAAAGCCACAATCGGTCATGGAACTGTGGCGATGAAGGGGAAACCGATGACCCGCTGGTGCTGCAACTGCGATCGCGCCAGCAGCGGAATTTCATCGCCACGCTGCTGCTCTCCCAAGGGGTGCCGATGATCCTGGCGGGGGATGAGTTTGGCCGCACCCAACGGGGCAACAACAACACCTATTGCCAGGATAATGAGCTGTCGTGGCTAGATTGGTCGCTGCGGGAGTGCTATGGCGATTTGCTGAGCTTTACCCAAAAATTGCTGCACTTCCGGCGACGGCATCCGATTTTTCGGCGGCGCGACTGGTTCCAGGGGCGCGATATTCACGGCTCGGGCATTCACGATCTGGGCTGGTTTAACCCCGATGGCACCGCCAGCAGTGATGATGACTGGCACGATGGCCTCACAAAGGCGATCGCGGTGTTTCTCAATGGCGAAGCAATTCCCAGCCCCGATCACCACGGCAATCGAGTAGTGGATGACAGTTTCTTGATGCTGTTCAATGCCCAAGCGGAGGCCCAGCCCTTTGTGATTGCAGATGTGTTGAAGACGCGGCCTTGGGCGATCGCCCTTGACACCAAGCTCGATGAGGGATTTATTGACCCGCCGCAGACGGTGTCGGGCGATACGGTGGTTGTGGCCGCGCGATCGCTCCTTCTGCTCGAAAGCCCTCATCCTTGAGGGGACATCTCTGACTATTGGTCAGCAACGCTTCCGAGTCTTAGATAAAGCCCTCATCCTTGAGGGGACATCTCGCTAAGGAGGAAGGATGGAACTGGGCGGAATTGCGATCGCAATTGGTCTGCAACGCTTGGACTGGGTGAAGGTGTAGAAGCTGCGGATGAGCGGATGGGCGGATGAGCTTAATTGTTTTTGGGAGTTTGAATCTCGATTTGGTGGCGCGATCGCCCCGGCTGCCGCTGCCTGGCGAAACAATTTTGGGTGAAGGATTTGAGATGCTACCCGGCGGCAAGGGGGCAAACCAAGCGGTCGCAGTGGCTCGCCTTGGGGCACCGACGGCGATGGTAGGGCGAGTCGGACGAGATGCCTTCGGCGATCGCCTACGCAATGCCCTGGATGCCGATGGCGTCCAAACCCACGGCATTGTCATTGATGATGACCACCCCACTGGCATTGCCCTGATCACCGTGGCGCAGTCTGGGGAAAATACCATCGTCGTCGTACCGGGGGCCAATGGCGCGATCGCCCCTTCTGATCTGGATCACCTGGCAACATTACTGCCGGGGGCCAAGGGTCTGCTGCTGCAACTGGAAATTCCGCTCCCTGCCGTGATGGCGGCGGCGCAGCGAGCCAGGGCAGCGGGGGTGTGGGTCATGCTCGACCCGGCCCCGGCTCCGGCGGCCTTCCCCGCCGAACTCTACGCCGCTATCAACATTTTGACGCCCAATCAACCCGAAGCAGAGCAGCTCTTGGGCGCACCCATCCATACCCTTACCGATGCCCAAGCGGCGGCCTGTGCCCTGCGCGATCGCGGCGTCAACACCGCGATTATCACCTTGGGCGATCGCGGGGTCGTGTACGCCACCGCCCAACAAACGGGCCACATGCCCGCCTTCGCTGTCCCCGTGGTGGATACGGTGGCCGCTGGAGATGCCTTTAATGGCGGGCTGGCGGTGGCGCTTCGCGAAGGTCAGCCCCTAACAGATGCGATCGCCTGGGCTTCAGCAACCGCAGCGATCGCCGTCACCCAGCCCGGCGCACAGCCTTCTTTGCCATTGCGATCGCAGGTCCAAGCATTTTTAGCTACTCAGGGCCGCCCACACTAATCGGCGTGCCCACAATTTCTGCACGGGTCAAATCCACCGTATCAAAAATTGCGCCACTCACCTCCGTAAAGTACACCTTAGCCTCGGTAAAATTGGCGTAGCTCAAGTTTGCATTGGTGAGATTTGCATTCGTCAAAAAGGCACGGGTCAAGTCTGCGCCCTCTAAATCTGCGCCCTCTAAATCTGCGCCCTCTAGATTCGCTTCAGTCAAAATTGCGTCTGTCAAATCTGCGTCGCGCAAATCCACCCCAATCAGGTGAGCCTGGGTCAAATCTGCTCCCGCGAGGTCACACCCGACACAACTTCCGGTCAACAACAGGGTTTGCACATGGATCGGATCTTCCCCCCGTGCGGGCAATGCCACCACCGCCGGAATCAGAACCGATAGGGCTGCTAATGTAATTAATTTCATGGTTCCCTCGCCTTGCTACACTGGGCAACCAATTGCTTGTTCACTCACTCAAGGGTAAAAAAACAAGCCACTCAGTCCATTGTCAGACTCAGGGCAGAACGCCAAATCAGCATCCCTTCCTTCAGGTGCCAAACGCTAACATGCTGACCCAAAAACGGCACAGCAGATGGCAAAAGTATTTAAGAACTCACACCTTCAATGCTCCAAACTTCGAGCATCATTCTGTAGAGGAAAGCGCTTAGCCTTCAGGTGCGATTCTACGCAGCCAGACTCCGTTTGGCGGGGGCGTTTTTGATTGCCACACTATTATTTTGGCATACTTATTTTGGCATACTGACTTTTTTCTCCCATCGGGAACCCCTATCGTTTACAGACTGCTATGCGCGGCGATCGCCCGTTGGCCCTATCTCCCCAGACAGAGGAGCACGACCCATCGCCGGGCGATCGCGATGATTGCCCCAGAATTTGCCGCGAGCGCTCTATCCAGCGATTGAGGGGAAATCCGCACCCAGGAATCGCCCGTTAAAAAAAAGCATGGCCTGATCACGAGGCGGCGCAAAAAAAGTATGTTTTGGAGAGGCGATCGCGCTGGCGCGCCGCCAGCCCGCAGCTTTTTGACGTGTTGCAACCGGATTTATGTCTCAATCTACAATCGAATCAATTCTCAACGAAAAGCGGCTGTTCACCCCTCCGCCAGAGTTCTCCCAGAATGCTCGCATCAAAAGCATGGCGGACTACGACGCCCTCTACCAAAAAGCCGCCGCTGACCCCGCTGCCTTTTGGGCAGAGCTCGCCGAGCAAGAACTGCACTGGTTCAAAAAATGGGACACGGTGCTAGACTGGCAGCCCCCCTTCGCCAAGTGGTTTGTGGGCGGCAAACTCAACATTTCCTACAACTGCTTGGATCGCCACCTCACCACCTGGCGACGGAATAAAGCGGCCCTAATCTGGGAAGGGGAACCCGGTGACTCTCGCACCCTGACCTATGGCGAGCTACACCGCGAAGTCTGCCAAATGGCGAATGTGCTGAAAGACTTGGGGGTGCAAAAGGGCGATCGCGTCGGCCTCTATATGCCGATGATCCCCGAAGCGGCGATCGCAATGTTAGCCTGTGCCCGCATTGGCGCGCCCCATACCGTCATCTTTGGCGGCTTTAGCGCCGAGGCATTGCGCGATCGCCTCAACGATGCCGAAGCCAAAGTCGTGATCACCGCCGACGGCGGCTTCCGCAAAGACAAAGTGATCCCCCTCAAGGCAGCGGTAGACCAAGCCCTCGCCAACAACGCCGCCCCCAGCGTCCAAAATGTGCTAGTGGTACAGCGCACCAAGGAAGCAATCCCGATGGTAAGCGGACGCGACCACTGGTGGCACGAACTGAAACCCACCGCCTCTGCCCACTGTCCTGCCGAGCCAATGGATGCCGAAGACATGCTCTTCATCCTCTACACCAGCGGCACCACCGGCAAGCCCAAGGGCGTCGTCCACACCACCGGCGGCTACAACCTCTACACCCACATAACCTTCCAGTGGACCTTCGACCACAAGGACACCGATGTGTATTGGTGTACCGCCGACGTAGGCTGGATCACGGGCCACAGCTACATCGTCTACGGCCCCCTCTCCAACGGCGCAACCAGCCTGATGTACGAAGGGGTGCCCCGCCCCTCAAATCCCGGCTGCTTCTGGGATGTGGTGGAAAAATACGGCGTGAATATCTTCTACACTGCCCCAACCGCCATCCGCGCCTTTATCAAAATGGGTGATGAGGAACCCAGAAAACGAGATCTCTCCTCCCTGCGCATCCTCGGCACCGTCGGGGAACCCATCAACCCAGAAGCCTGGATCTGGTATCACCAAGTGATTGGTGGCGAACGCTGCCCCATCGTCGATACTTGGTGGCAAACGGAAACCGGCGGCTTTATGCTCACCCCCCTGCCTGGAGCCACGCCGACCAAACCCGGTTCCGCCACCAAGCCCTTCCCTGGCATTTTGGCGGACGTGGTGGATCTGGAAGGCAATCCCGTCGGCGACAACGAAGGGGGTTACCTCGTCATCAAGCATCCCTGGCCCAGTATGATGCGCACGGTCTACGGCGACAACGATCGCTTCCGCCGCACCTACTGGGAGCACATCGCCCCCAAAAATGGCCAGTATCTCTACTTTGCAGGAGATGGTGCCCGCCGGGATGAGGATGGCTACTTTTGGGTGATGGGCCGGGTGGATGATGTCCTCAGCGTTTCCGGTCATCGCCTTGGCACCATGGAAATTGAGTCGGCGCTGGTGTCCCACCCCGCTGTCGCCGAAGCCGCTGTGGTGGGCCGCAAAAATGAAATCACGGGGGAGGAGGTATTCGCGTTCGTCACCCTGGAAGGCACCTACAGCCCCAGTGATGATCTCAAAGCTGAGTTAAAGCAGCATGTGGTCAAGGAAATTGGCGCGATCGCACGCCCCGCCGAAATTCGCTTTGCCGATGCGCTGCCCAAAACGCGATCGGGCAAGATCATCCGCCGCTTCCTCCGCAACCTCGCCAGCGGTGAAGCCCTTGTCGGCGATGCCACCACCATGGAAGACCAAAGCGTCCTCGACAAACTCCGTGAAGGCGCATAGCCTCCCAGCTTAGAAACCCGGCTTCTGGTCTCGTCTATCATGGCTGAAGACCCGAACCATCAGAAGCTGGGTTTCTGGCACCCCGCCAAACATAGTAATTCTCATTAAGAATGAGAATCGGGTTAGCTTCAGGCACATCGATAGCTAGCCACGACTTCATCCAACGTAGTGCCCTCAGGGGCATAGGGCCAAAATCTTTTTCAACGCCGCAAAGTCATCCTCGATTTCGTTGAAATCAGGGGAATAGGGCGGCAAGAACACCACCTGATGGCCAGGTGTTGATCCCGGCGTAGTGGGGCAGTTCGCTACGGGAAAAGGTGGGAATGGTGCGATCGCGAATACTCACCGCTACCTCTAGGCCATAGGCCAGCCCTTGATCCACCTCCTGCTGCCAGCCTGTTAGGGGCAGTTGGCGCTCTTTTTCGAGGGCTTGGCTCGCCCTGTCGGATTTTGAAAGAGCGGTTCATCGGTCATCACACAGTCCTTAAAACCAACAACGAAAGCCCGGGAAGCTCGGCAGAAGGCAAATCTTCTCCGTAACCTCCCGGGCTTTTATCCCGCCGTGTACCAGATGGAGGAACCTAGCTTTATCCTGACCAATCTGGAGATTTCTCTCGAACCAGACATTTTCGCTACTACTGGAGTTAAGGATGGCAACGACAACCGGAACCCTAGAAATCCATTGATAAATTGTTATGCCACTAAAACGCTTTAGCGCTTTGAGCTTTCCGTTTTTCTGCTCTGGTTCTATCAAGAATGTGGGGGGGAGTCGTAGCGATGGTTACCAAAGTGTCTTACGCCAAGGTGGGCCAGGAGGAAAGCCTCGGAAGGTTACCCAAAATGACGGCACGAAAAATCTGCAAGAATCTGCAAGAAACGGATCGCCGCTCGGGCGTTGAGCTTGTTAGGGTGTCAGCGAGCATGGATTCAGGGCTGAAACCATGAGTGGAAGCAGGATGGAGCAAGAGCGGAGGGAGGTGGCAGCGCGATCGCCCGACTTTGAGGACCGCGACACCTACGATCGCATCGCCCAGGCGGTGGAATTTGTGCGATCGCAGGCGCGGCAGCAGCCCAGCTTGGCCGCGATCGCCCAGCACATTCACCTCAGCGAATCCCAGTGTCAGCGGTTGTTTAGCCGCTGGGTGGGGATTAGCCCCAAGCGCTTCTTGCAATACCTAACGGTGGAATATGCCAAAGCTCGCCTTGGCGAAACCCGCAGCCTGCTTGACCTTTCCCTCGATGCAGGGCTGTCTAGCCCGGCTCGTCTCCATGACCTGTTTGTCACCCTGGAAGCCTTATCTCCGGGGGAATATCAAGCGGGCGGACGGGGGCTAGAGATTGTCTATGGGCTGCATTCCAGCCCCTTTGGCCCAGTGCTGATTGCCACGACGCAGCGGGGCGTGTGCGGCTTGCAGTTTCTGGAAACCTTTGACCAAACCGTCGCGGAGGCAATGCTGCGGCAACCCTAGCCCCAGGCGACCCTGCGGTTTGACCCCGTCCAGACGCAACCGATCTGCGATCGCCTCTGCCATCCCCTGCACCTCAGCAACGGCCAACCCCTCACCGTGTTGGTCAAGGGCACCAACTTTCAAATTCAAGTTTGGCGGGCGCTGCTGGCGCTGCCCTGGGGTGGGCTCAGCACCTATCAAGACATTGCCCAGCGCATCGGCAATCCTAGGGCGGTGCGGGCTGTGGGCAGCGCGATCGGGGCCAACCCCGTGGCCTACTTCATCCCCTGCCACCGGGTGATTCGCGCCAGTGGCGACCTGGGAGGCTATCGTTGGGGTTTGGCGCGAAAATTGACCCTCCTCGGCTGGGAAGCAACCCATCTCCACGGAAACGATGACCCCTCTACAACTGATTGAACTGCTGGTTTTGGCGGCCCTCTGGGGCGGATCCTTTCTTTTTATGCGCATTGCCGCGCCTGAGTTTGGCCCCATCTGGCTGATCGAGTTTCGGGTCTTGCTGGCGGGGTTGACGCTGTTGCCCATCGTGATGCGCCAAGGGCTGTTGGGCGAGCTGAAATCGCACCTCCGACCGCTCATGGTCGTGGGCCTGCTGAATTCCGCCATTCCCTTTTCGCTGCTGGCCTTTACCTCCCTTTCGCTGCCTGTGGGCATGACGGCTATTCTCAACGGCACCGTGCCCTTTTTTGGGGTGGCGGTGGCCTTTGTCTGGCTCCAGGAAAAACTCACCCTCAGCCGCGTGACGGGGCTGGTAGTGGGCTTTTTGGGCGTCGTTACGCTTGTTGGACTGCGCGAAACGGCGCTCACCGCTGAGGTGTGGTGGGCGATCGCGGCGGGGCTGGGAGCCGCCTTACTCTATGCGATCGCCGCCCCCTACATTCGCCTCACCCTGTGCGGGGTGCCCTCCCTCGTCATCGCCACGGGGAGCCAGCTCAGCGCCGCCCTCTTTCTGCTACCCCTGCTGCCCTTTACCCAACCTGCCCAGGCTCCCACCGCGATCGCCTATGGTGCTGTGGTGGGGCTGGCGATTCTGTCCACGTCGGTGGCCTATATTTTGTACTTTCGGCTGATTCAGGCGATCGGCTCCACCCGTGCCCTCACCGTCGCCTACTTGATTCCGCTGTTTGCGATGGCCTGGGGGGCGCTGCTGCTTCAAGAACGCATCACCCTGTCGATGGTGGTGGGCTGTGGGTTGATTTTGACAGGCACCGCGATCGCCAATGGTGTGGTGAGGGCATCGTTGGCGCGATCGCGTCCCTAATTTGCCAGTGCCCAGCCTACTTCTCTAGGCGAATGGCATACCACTGGAGGGTTTGCCCCGGCGCTAGCAGAAACTCACAGGCCGTATTGAGCAGGTACTGCGCCTGGTCTTCCAAGGTCGTGAATTTGGCCACGTCCCGAGGTAACTCGGCCTGGCGATCGCGCAACACCGCCTTAAGCCGATCGAGTAATTCCGCAACGCTCAAAATCTCCTCTTCTTGCCCCGGCACCAGCAGCACAAACATCTCCTCTTCATACATCAGCGAATCGGTCATCTGTTTTCCCCCTGGTACGCGTCTCGGCACAGGCCCGCGCCCAGTCATCGGCGAATTTTGTAAACCTGTGCCCGAGCCAATCCTCTTTGTCAGGATACTGGGCCGGGGGCTGGAATGTGGATGACTACAGCACCGAGGCCGGGGTCATCCCCCCGGCGATTGGGGTTTGGGAGCTGCGATCCCCGATTGCAGGCGATCGCCGCCGTTTACAGCCAGGGCTGAAAGTCTTTCATCGCAGTGCGATCGCGAGTTTCGAGTAAGTTTTTCTACTCATTCTGGGCGGAGACCTGTACTCTAAGGAAGGCAGTTCGACACGCTGACCGTAAGTATCGCTAGTCTCCAGAGAAAGCTAATGATATTTTTAGATTCATTCAATTGTCCATTTATGTCGCGTGGAGCCCCCAGGGTTCTCCAATTTTGTCCATAGATTTAGTCGCATCTATCCAGCTTATGCAGCCGCAGAGGTTGATCAATCCCGGCCGATGGTGGCGGATTCGAGGTCTGTACACCTTGTCTTGTGACGTTTTTACTACCGTTAACTTATGCTGACTGCACTTGCATGGCTATCACTGGCTCAAGTCGTGTCCCCCACTGATGCGCATCGACCTGAACCCGTGTTGCTAGCTTCTGAGCCTGGCACAGCGGTAACGGAGGTTGCCCGCCGCCCCGGAGAAGTTTTTCATCCCCAGGAAGTCCGCCCCCTCCCGGGGCAGTTGAACCAAGTTCCCGTTTTCAACAGCAACAGCCCGGAATTAGTGCAGCGAGACGGCATCTTGCTCTCCACTTTCCCCAAGGAAGGGATGGCCAGCCCCGATGCACACCTCAATCTTCCCTTTGAGGGGCGGTTTAACATTTTTGCCCACCACATTGCGCGGGGGCTCGATCCCCAAGATCGCCGCACCCTCTTCA
Source organism: Leptolyngbyaceae cyanobacterium T60_A2020_046 (assembly GCA_015272155.1). Lineage (GTDB taxonomy): Bacteria > Cyanobacteriota > Cyanobacteriia > Phormidesmidales > Phormidesmidaceae > JACYME01. The sequence goes on along the minus strand of JACYME010000158.1, from coordinate 10,172 downwards.
TCGGCGTGGTGATCTACAACCCCACGTCGGAACCCATTACCCTCGACATTTTTCAGGGCGTCAGCTACCTCAGCCAAGAAGCCCCCTTCCGCAACCTCCCCTCCTACGTGGCAAACCCCAATGGCTCGGTCTATTCTGGCCCCGGTAGCCGCACGGTGACGGACATGTTGCAGGGCAGGCACCAGTCCCAGTGGCCGAGCCAGGTGACGGTGCCACCCCGGCAAGCATATCTGTTGATGAATGCGCCGATTCCACTACGTCAGTTGTCGGGATCGGCAGATGCGACGCTGCCGCCGGGCTCGGTGCTGTCCTTTGCGCCAAGTTCTGGGGTGGATGAAACCCTGGTCGCTTCAACGGATCCCGCCGCGATCGCGAATAATGTGACCGTTGGAGCCGTGCGACTGCCCAGCAACGGGCGATCGGCCATGCTTTATCTCTCCAGCAGTGGGCCGGTGTATGCCGCCAGCTTGGCCATGTATGCCCCCCGCGACAACAGCGGACGCGAGCGCGCCCCCACGTTGCAGGAATGGCTCACGCTGCTGGTCAATGGGGATCTGTCTGGCCCCCGAGACATTCCGCCGACCGATCCGGAAAAATTTGACAAAAATAACGAGCAAGAACGGTTTTTCTACGGGCGCGTGGCTGGGGTGGCCCGTGGGTCGCAGTGGACTTCCTTTGTGACGGACACCCCTGGCGGTACGGAACTCACCATCCCCAAGTCTGGGGAGGCCTATTCCTACGTCATTAGCACCGTGGACTACAACACCTTTGGCACCAATCAGATCCAAAGTGCGCCGATGCTGGTGCGTTATCCCGATACGGCCTATCGCGCCCACGGCAACTACGGCGTGCGCTACCAGATTTCTCTGCCCTTCTACAATCCAACGGATGCGACGCAGCAGGTGGTGCTCAAGCTGCAAACCCCCCTCCAGGATGAAACCTTGCGAACAGGGCTGCGGTTTAGCCAGCGTCCGGAGGATCGGATCTTTTTCCGAGGGACGGTGCGCCTTGGGTTTAGCACCAATATTGGGGTGCAGCGATCGCGCTACGTTCACATCGTTCAGCGTCAGGGCCAAGCGGGTGAACCGCTGCTCCAGGTTTCGATTCCCCCCCGGGGGCGGCGGCTGGTGGAAGTGGACTTCATCTATCCCCCCGATGCCACGCCTCCCCAGGTGCTCACCATTAGCACCCTAGAGAATCCTGCGCTGATTGAGGCAAGCGCTAGCGTCCCCACCACACCGTAACGGGGCTCCCCAGCAGCAGGTTAAGACAATGCCCTGGGTAAGAACCTGTGGTGCTCAGCCCCCAATTTCTGCCGTTGCCCGTCACCGGCAGAGCTGCCCTCCAATTTCGAGCCACTCGCATCAAGTGCCATATCGTCGCCTGCTACGGCAGCAAAGGGGGCGAATTTTTTTCGCCCCCTTTGCGACAATACGAACCGAGGCACAGCCCACCGTCGCTTGGCCGTTTCCTTGAACCGCAACACCGGCGACGAGGAAGGTGGACTGCTGCGTTTCCCTGAGTTTGGGTAGCAAACCTACACCGCCACTGCCGGGGTAGCTGTGATCAATAGACAGCCAGAAATCCTGACCATCGCGTGCCCATCGATCCGAGCACTGGGATAAAAGCAGGTGCAAAACTGAAGCGCCCTCTCTTCATCGTGAGTGGTTGAAGGGCGCGATCGCAGAAGAAACCAGACTCAGGATTACTCCTCATAGGCGCTGGCGTAGGTCACCACGCACACAATGCGAAAAACCGCATGGGGCGCACAGGCCGACCCCACCCACTGATAGCGTGGGCGCAGCATTGCCTCACGGTGGCCACGACTGGGAAAATCGTCGTCCACAATCAACTGAATCACGTGCCACTCAGCCAGGGTCGGCGGGCCAAAGCTCACATTTTCGCCCAACAAGTTTCCTGGCGGCACCGTGCCATAGCGCTGGGCGCGCTCTAGGGGCACGCTGCCATCCCGGCCATAGTGCCCCGTCACGCCCCGAGGGCCAATGTCGTTGGCGTGGTCGGCAGCCCCCCGGTTTAAGCCCTGAGCAATGCGGAGGGAAGGGGCGGGGGGCGCAGCCTTAAGGGCCGCGATCGCCTCATCCAACGCCGCCACCCCTTCCACGGTTTCAACGGTGGGCTGTCCCGGAATTTTCACCAAATTGCCCTGGTAGTAGGGTCGCAGCGCTTCCAGCTTGGCTGCATACCCCGCCGGATTGGTGCGCACCGCATTGGTTTCGGCGATGATGCCCGTGGCCAGGGTCGCCAGCACCTCCGGCGTCAGCGGTTGCGTGAAAGGATTATCCCCCGTCACCGCGGGTTCACCAAAGGGCGTGGCAACCGTTTGCCCCGCATCGGTGTAAAGCATGGCAAAGTTGGTGACACACAGCGACAGGTTGCCCTGGGGCAAGCACCGAACACCGAGGTATTGATAATCAGGGTCGAGCAGCGCGCGGCGATAGTTGCGGTTGATGTTGCCGTCGTCAATCACCAAACTTGCGACGATCGCGGCAGGATCGCGCAACCCCTGACTCACCAGCTCCTGAAAACGCCCCTCAAAGATGCCGTACCGCGTTGCCCGCTGCTCAGCCGTGCTGCCGTCACTCCCTTGGGCACTAAAGCGATTGGTTTGGATCAGGTCTTTGGCGTGGTCATCCGCAGCCTGCGACAAACCCGCCGAGAGCCGCAAAGGCGGCAGGGGCGGGGTGCGCCGTAGCACCGCGATCGCATCCTCCAGCCCCAAGGTGCCTTCCACCGTTTGCAGGCGGGCTTCTCCTGGCCAGCTCAAAATTGCGCCGTTGTAGTAACCGCGAGTGCGCTCTAGCCAGTCGGCATAGGCGGCTGGGTTTTGGCGCAGCCGATTCATTTCAGCTAGAATCGCGTCCGTAGAAATAGGGACGGCCTGAGCCAAGAGAACTGATGCCGGAGCACCCAGGGCGGGGCGAAACGGAAGACTCGCTGGCGAGGTGGGCGCGCCCGCCAAAACCGCCCACAGCCATGGCAAAGCAGCCACGCCTAACGCGCAAGAAATGGCAAAGGTCATAAAGAAAGAGCTCAATTTCCTTGTGTATTTTATGACAGGAACCTTGAGGTTCGCGAGGTTATACTAATTCTGTCCTTTGCTGCTATACTCAGCCCTCACCCCAACCACGATTGAGAGAGGGGCTTTGAAGAGACAGGTTTTGTCGTCCTGTTTCAGAGAATTGGTATTAGCCCGTGGAACGTTGGGACAGAATCCCGGTTTCTCTAGGGCAGAGTCATGAAGTGGGAGAAATTGCCGAGGAGAAACCGGGGTTCTTGCTATCCGGTATCGGTGCTTGAGTCCTCGACGCAGAGAGGGCGGCGGCCAACGGGTTTAGTTGGATTTAGTCGGAGCGTGGGCGGCAGAGGATGACCGTATCTGCGGTGCTGGGCAAAAATCCCCATTTTTCGTAGAAGGGCAGCATGTCCGGTCGACAGTGGAGATGGATGGTTTCAACGGTTTTGAGTTCGGGCAGCGTGACGATGGTATCCATCAAAAAACGGCCAAATCCTAAGCCCTGCCTTGATTCGGCCACAATTAGGTCAAATAAGACAGCCTGATAGACAAAGTCTGTGAGCACCCGCGCAAATCCAACGAGGCGATCGCGGGCATCGTCATGGAGGCCAATCACAATGTCGCTATTGGCAACCATGCGACGCACATCTCGGGCAGTGCGCCCCTGGGCCCACCAAGTATTTTGATACAGCGCGCACAGGTCAAGGATTTGAGCTTCGTTCAGTTGGCGGACGATCGCGATCGCCATTGAGATAACGCAATACAGAAGATGAAACCGCCACATTGTCTACCAAACGCGGATCAGACACAGGTGATCTAGGCAACATTGCTAGCGGCACCACCCCCGCCCACACGGGCAGAGCATAATCCTCTGGATCATCGACGGGCGGGCCGGTGCGCACTTTGGCCGAGGCCTCCGCGATCGGCAACGCCAACACCAGCGTTCCGGCCAGTTCTGCATCGCTGGGCGGGCGCACTTCCGCCCAGCGACCGGGCACCACATGCTCCGTAAACGCCCGCAGCGCCGATCGCTTTTCCGCTTCTCCCTCCACAACCGTTGCCTGCCCAAAGAGCACCACAGAGCGGTAGTTCATGGAATGATGGAAGGCCGATCGCGCCATCACCAGCCCATCCAATAACGTCACCGTGACACACACTGAAATACCGTGCTGCAAGTTTCGCAACATCCGGCTGGCAGGCGACCCATGCAGGTAGAGCACATCGCCGCTGCGGCCATAGGCGGTCGGAATCACAAACGGTCGCCCCTCAATGGCAAACCCGATATGGCACACCAACCCCGCATCCAGGATGGCGTGAGTGGTGGCGCGATCGTAATCCGCCCGTTTGGGTATGCGCTTGCACGGTTGTGCGGGGGGTCTTAAGCGGGGAAGGATCCGTTGGGGTCATAGTGCTCATCAACTTTGAGAATGTAGAACACGTAGCCGTAGTCGTGGCTGTGGTGGCGGTAGAGGTCGATTTCGCGATCGTGGAGATCGATTACCGCGATCGCGTCCTCATTGTTGGCATAGGTTTCGCGCAGCGCCACCAACCGTTCTGACAGCGGGGTGTAGTAGTGATCCCACCAGGCGGCTTCGGGTAAAACAAAGTGGGCAAGGGGGAAATAGCCTGCGGCTTGGGCAATCACCAAGTTTTTTGACACCGTTTGCATTCCTGGATATTCCTCTTGCCAAAATTGACGCGCGGCATCGCTGGGGTTGGGCCGCAGCCAGGACACTTCGCTTACGGCGAGGTGTCCACCTGGTTTCAGCAGCGATCGCCACTGCCGCAACGCATTGGCAAACTCCAAAATGTAGGCGGAACCTTCTGCCCAAATGAGGTCTACGCTGTGGTCGGGCCAGTCGAGGTTGCCCATGTCCTGGTTGGCAACGGTGATGCGATCGCCCAACCCCTGAGCCGCGATCGTGACGCTAAGCTGATCCAGATAGGGCTGGTGAATGTCGATCGCGGTGATGTGGCCCACCGTCAGGCTGGCAAGGTGGAGGGTTTGCATCCCTGGCCCGCAGCCCAAATCGAGGATGCTGGCCGTCTCTGGCAAGGGCGGGATGAAGGAGAGGGCGCGCCGGGTCGCGGCCAAGTTGCCAGGGCCTTCGCGGGGCAGGTTTGAGTGCAGCTCAAAAAAGACCTGAAGGGCAACATCTTGATTCATGGGTCAACCCAGACAGAATTCCCCTAGGTTAGATGGTTTTGGGACTGCTGGACAGTAACGTACCGCGCATCACGGTGACCGCCTGGCCCCGAATCAACACGCGATCGCCCGCCGCCTCCACCTTGAGCACGCCCCCCCGTGCCGACACCTGATGGGCCAAAAAAGCCCCCTTGCCGAGTTGCTTCTGCCAATAGGGCACCAAAGAACAGTGGGCCGACCCTGTGACCGGGTCTTCATCAATGCCCACGGCGGGGGCAAAGTAGCGCGACACAAAATCTACGTCGGGATTGTCGGCCCGGCTGGTGACAATCAGCCCCATCGCCGGCAGAGTTTTCAGCAGGCCAAAATCGGGCTGGAGCGATCGCACATAGTCCTCAGACTCCAGCTCTACCAACAAATTACCCTCCGCCGCGCCCACGGTTTGCATCACCTGTACAGGCTGCAACCCGCGCAAAATTTTGAGGATCTCAGGGGTTGCTGCGATCGCCGCCACAGGCTGCACCGGAAAGTTCAGCGTGATCCACCCGTCTGCGAGGGTCGCCGTCAGCACCCCACTCAGGGTGTGGAACTGAGCCGTTTGGTCAGGGGGCAGATGCCCCTCACTCCACAGCACATGAGCGCTTGCCAAGGTGGCATGACCACACAACGGCACCTCCGCCGTTGGGGTAAACCAACGCAGGTGATAGCCCGCCTCAATGGGATGCAAAAACGCCGTTTCCGACAAATTCATTTCCGCCGCAACGGCTTGCATCCAGGCTGGATCCGCCGCCTGGGGCAACACACATACCGCCGCCGGATTGCCCGCAAAGGGGCGATCGCTAAAGGCATCGACCTGCAAAATCGTCCTAGGGTCAAAGTCGCTCATGAAATCAGTTCACACTCCAAACATAGAACGTTGTCCAAGCGGGCCGAGCGCGCCCCGCCCCTTGAAATCCTGACACGACTTGCCCTCAAAAGGGCTTGCAGGTGAAGGTTGAATTCCGCGCTGCGGTAGCCATGCTGAGTTGGGAATGTTGAAATAGCATGATCCAAAAGGAAGACGATAGCAATGGATGCAGTCCCCCTAATTGTGTTGGGCCTAGTGATTTATAGCGTGGTGTGGATCGTGAGCTTTTACGTCCGCGATCGCCGCAAACGTGCCGTGCAGGCGATCGCCGAGACCCTGGGCTTTCAGTTTTTGGGCAACGGCATCCAGCACATTCCGCTCCAGGCTCGGGAACTGCCCCTGTTCAACAAAGGACGCGCCCGCCGAGCCGAAAATGTGATTCGAGGAAAACGCAGCGACGTTGACGTGCTGATCTTTGACTACTGCTATCGCATTGGCAGGGGCAACAACTCCAGCACCCATTATCAGACCGTGATCACCCTCACCTCCGATCGCCTCGCACTACCGAGGTTTTGGCTTGGGCCAGAAAACCTGTTTCACAAAATCGGTCAGTTTTTTGGATTGCACGATATCAACTTTTCAGACTATCCCGATTTTTCTAAACGCTATTTGTTGAAGGGCGAAGACGAAGCAGGCATTCGGCGCGCGTTTCACCATTCGGTGTTGCTGTGGTTTGAGGCACGCAAATCGGTCAATACCGAGGGGGTAGGCCGCAGCATCATTTATTATCACCTGGGCAGAAACCGTGCGCCAGACTTTTGGCGATCGCACCTCGAAGAAGCCCTATCCCTCTATCGACAATTCGTAAAATAACGCCAGCCTCGACCCCACCAAACGATTTAGTGGTAGTACCGCTGCTCTAGCCACACCCGCACCTCATCCTCAGTATCAAAGCGATGGTGGGCGCGGTTCACTGGGTCATACACCTGCCAATAAAGCTGGCCTTGGCGATCGCAGGCCATCCGCACTTGGGGCTGATGGCTGCCCACAAAACTCGACAACAGCGCCTCAATGGCCGCACTCAGGCGACGGGAGATCGCGCCGCGATCTTGAGACTGGGATTCGGCGATCACCCGATATCGGGGAAATGCATCGGACCGCATGGGGCCTCCTAGAACAGTCAAACGGGTCAAACGAACCTCTCTACTGTGGCGAAGGAAACCTCAATGGAGAAGGTACAAAACTCAAGAGTTTCTCTAGTACAGTTTCAGAAAAGATGACTGTACTAGAGAAAATTCCTGAAACTGTACCAGCCCGGTTGAACCGCGATCGCCTACAGTTCAAACAGGCTTGGCCGCTTGCCCAGTTTCGATGAACAAGCCCAAATCAAAGGCCCGCCGCACCCAGCCCAGTATTGAAACCCTGCGGTTTTGCCCGGTTATCCCCCTTGTCGCCGCTGATTAGCCCGTAGGGTCTTTCCCCATGCCCCATGATGAGGCGTGTGCTGTCATGAAAATCCCCATCGATCGCCAACTCTCTGAGCCCGTTTATCTCCAAATTCGCAACGGCATCAGCCACCTCATCCAGGCAGGTGGCCTAAAGCCTGGCGATCGCCTGCCCTCCATTCGCGAGATGGCCCGCGCCACCGAAGTCAACAAGCTCACGGTGATCGAAGCCTACAGCGTCCTCGAAGCCGATGGCCTCATCCATGCTCGCCAGGGCGCAGGGTATTTCATCAACCAAACCGTGATGACCCCGCCCCGCCCCACCACCTTTGCCCCCGACCAACACGTCATCATCCCCGAAGCCGACGGATTAGACTTTCAGGCGGTGGCGGCAGCAACCCTCAAAGCCGACTCCGAACCCGACATCATTCAATTTAGTTCTGGCTTTCCCCAAGCGATCGGCGTCGAAGATTTGCAGCGCATTGCCCGCCGCGCCATCAAAACCGTCGCCGATCGCCTGTTTGTCCACAATCATCCCCAGGGCGACCCTATCCTGCGCGAACAAATCAGCCAACTGCTGGTGCAACTTGGCCTCAGCGCCACGCCAGATCAAATCCTGGTCACCAATGGTTCCATGCAGGCGCTTTCGTTGGTGACGCAACACCTCGTGCAGCCCGGCGATTGGGTCGTGGTCGAGTCGCCCGCCTTTCATGGCTATCTCTCCTTGCTCAACCAGGTTGGAGCCCGCGTCATTGGCATTCCTATGACCGCCGAGGGCATGAACTTGGAGCTGTTGGAGCAATATCTCCAGAGCCATCGCCCCAAGCTGATTTACACCATCAGCACCCTGCAAAATCCAACGGGCATCACCACCTCGCTGGCCCATCGGCGGCGGCTGGTCGAACTGGCCGAACAGTACGACTGTTGGGTCATTGAAGACAATGCCTACGAATGGCTTTCCTTTGACGCTACGCCGCCGCCCATTAAAGCGCTGGATACCCGCGATCGCGTCGTCTATGCAGGCACCTTTTCTAAAACCCTGATGCCCGCCCTGCGCCTGGGCTATGCGGTAATTACCGGCGATCTGTACACCGCCATCGTAGAACGCAAGCTGCTCCACGACTTTCATGTGTCGATTGTGTCGCAAGCGATCGTGCGCGAATATCTCAGCACCGGTCACTATCGGCGGCGACTGAACTCCCTGCGAGAAATTAACCAGCAAAACCGCAGCGCCATGCTCAATGCCCTAGAACGTCACTTTCCTGCCGAGGCGTCGTGGACGGTGCCCAAGGGCGGGCTGTTTCTCTGGGTGCAAGTGCCCGCCGCGATCGACCTCGAAGCAGTGCGACAGGCAGCCTTGGCGCAAAACGTGTTGGTCAGCCCAGGGGCCGCATTTTTCCCCGATCGCCACGGCTACCCAGCCCTGCGCCTCAGCTTCGCCCAATCCGCTGAAGATATTGAACGCGGCATCGCCATTTTGGGTCAGCTCATGACTCAATTTCATCGCTTCAGCCAATCCGCATAGTCGAGTGACGGGGCGCATCCCCACATCTCCGCACATCTCCGCTGCCGAATCCCCGTGGTAGTGTAAAAAATTTTTGGGAGCCTCCCGCTGAAAACCTGACCACTTTGGAGAACTCAATGCGAGTATCTAAGGCTTCCCGTTTGCGTTTTGAGGCACAAGCGGGAGGCAAATTGGCCGGAGGTAGGGGTTACGGTTCACAGTGGCGTCTTCTGTTTGCCACAAGAATGACACATTCTAGTGGCAAAACTGAAAGTAGTGTTGTGGCTATCGTGCGTGACCTTGGGACAAAGCCCAACCGTCATGCCCAAGCAGGTGAGTATCTATCAGCCGATTTGACATCCTAACTAAGGTGTCCGCCGCCACCGCTGTGCAGTCCTAAGTTCCTATTTTTTCTGCGCCGCAGTGTCACTCTCCACTGGCAAGAGAAAAGCGACCTTTTTATACTGCTCACGTCAATCAGAATTCAGGCTGTTGAGAACAGAAATAATCTATTAAGATGCTGTTTTTACTCTGTATAGCTTCCCCAATGGACTTTATTATCATCCAATTCACAACCCTAATCTGGGCGGAATTAAGACTTAAGAAGCCTCGGTGGATTCAGTACATATACATTGCAGATCCATCACCTCTTCCCATAGCATTTTAGGGCTAAGAGAAGGCTAAGAACCGGACAGATTCTTCAGTAAGTTCTTCTGTTTCAGAAGTTCTTCTCAGGATAATAAAGTGTGAGCAACGTGAGCCAAGCGCTCTAGAAATAACTGAAACATCGTTGCTTTTTTAACCCGATGACTGATTCTTAAAATGCAAACGACCCCTAAGCCATTAATGTTGCGCAGTGCTGAAGTGCGAGAGAATCACTCTGGCTCAAACTTGATAGATCCTCCTCAGAAAAATCGTCGAATTTATCGTCGAATTGGGATGGGCTATCTCTGGGCGATCGCGATTGGTGGGCTCGGCTCTCTGACGGGCATGGTCATCGCAGACTATTTTCAGGGACTCGGCGTGTTTCAGCTTTTGGATGCTCAGGTGCAGTCTCAGGTGCTAAGCGAGTTTGAGCAGGCTGGAGATCGCGCCCAACTGCACGAAGCGAGAACATTGGCCATGCTCAACAACCCGGCTTTAGTGGAGCAAGAAGTCGCGAACCTCCAGCGGGAACTCGCTGCCCTGCAAGACCT
>JACYME010000225.1 GCA_015272155.1 Leptolyngbyaceae cyanobacterium T60_A2020_046 | reverse complement strand
CGAGGACGTCGAACCATCCCCGCTGGGCTTGCGCTCGTCCCATTGCTATGGTCATGTCAAATCCTCTTATTTATGACAAAGAATCCAGCATGTCCAACGTTGAGAGTTGGGCTTCCGGAACGTGAAATTCCGGTGCTTAGAGCAAAAACTGCCGCAGAACATGGAGCAAACTCTGCTTAACTAGAGCTAACTCCGTTCCTTTATCCCTCTCCCCAGGCTCAGTGGCCTTCCGTAGAGGACGTCAGTCTCTATTTATGATAGGGAGAGATCCCGTTTTTTACAATCTGACACTTTGTTTCTCAGATTATGACGACATCTGTACAATCGCCTTCGGACAAAGTTTTGAAGCGCACTGTCTTGGGTGCGCGACGGTTGAGTAATTACTGGTGGGCCACTGTGGTTTCGATCGGTGCGACGGGATTTCTCCTGGCGGGCTTATCCAGTTACTTTCACCGCGACCTGCTGCCCTTCGCCGATCCGGCGCAGCTTGTCTTTGTGCCCCAAGGCATTGCCATGACGTTCTATGGCGTGGCGGGGATCGTCCTGGCGACTTACCTCTGGCTCATTGTGCTGTGGGATGTAGGGGGTGGTTTCAATGAGTTTAATAAGGAAGAGGATAGGGTCAAAATCTTTCGCTCGGGCTTTCCTGGCAAAAACCGCAAGATTGAGCTGGAGTATCCACTTCAGGATGTGCTGGCGGTGCGCGTCGATATTCGTGATGGGCTGAATCCGAAGCGAACCTTATATTTGAGGTTGAAGGGGCGTCAGGATTTGCCGCTGACTCGGGTTGGGCAGCCCATCGCCCTATCAGAACTTGAGAATCAGGGCGCAACGCTGGCGCGATTTTTGCAAGTCCCCTTGGAGGGGCTGTAGCGGGTATGGCGCGATCGCCCTTATCCTGAATTCCAACTGAGTTAAAGCCGCATACTGCGTGTCCATTACTCGCTCTAGTAGGGAGCTTGCGGGTTGGGCGTCAAGTTCCAGAGGGTGCGGCCTCTGTGCAGTAATTTGAGATGCAAGCATGATGAGTTTTCCAATTCGACGCTGGGGTCTGTTCCTGTGTCTGATAGTAGGTTTGTTCACTGTGGCGTGTACAAATACGCAGCCGAGTACTGATGAGGCCATCACCGCTGACTCCGTAGAAGAGGCGGCAACCGCAGGTGCCACAGAAACAGCGGCGGCCCTTCCTGAGGGACTACCGAGCTTGCAGGGCAAAGCCACCATTGAGATGAAGATCAATGGCGGGCGTGTGGTGATTGAGGTGGATGGTGATGCAGCCCCCGTCACGGCAGGAAATTTCGTGGATTTGGTGGAGCGGGGCGTCTATGACGGTCTGGTGTTTCACCGGGTAATTAAATCACCGGATCCATTTGTGGCTCAGGGAGGTGATCCCCAGAGTGCTGATTCTTCAGTGCCGCCTCAGGCGCTGGGTACTGGAAGTTTTATTGATCCTGAAACGCAGCAACCACGTTTGATTCCCCTCGAAATCCAGCCTGCGGATGCGGATGAGCCTCTTTACAGTCAAACCTTTGAGTCTGCCGGGGTGTCGAGTGCTCCTGCGCTGCCCCATCGTCGGGGTGCGGTGGCGATGGCGCGATCGCAACTGCCCGATTCTGCTTCCTCGCAGTTCTACATTGCCCTAGCTGATCTGCCCTTCTTGGATGGCAGCTATGCCGTGTTTGGCTATGTTGTTGAAGGCATGGACGTGGTAGATGGCATCGAGCAGGGAGATGTGATTGAGTCTGCGACGGTGATTGAAGGGGCTGACAACCTCCGGCAACCTGAGTAGTTTGGGCTGTCGAACACTATGACCGTCGTGGTTACAGGCATCGGTCTGGTGTCTGCCTTGGGTTCAACAGCGCCCGCCACGTGGCGGGCGCTGTTGTTGGGTAGAAGTGCGATCGCGCAACATCAGCCCTTTGCCGATCTCGGGCCGTTGCCACTGGCGATGGTGGATACACAGCCTGCCAAGGTTGCTGAATTGCTTGCAGCGGCGACAACTGAAGCGTTACAGGATGCGGGGCTCACTCCTCCTTTGGGCCACTGTGGTGTCGTTGTGGGCAGTAGCCGAGGACAGCAGGCTCGATGGGAACAGTTTTTGCGCCACGGCCCCGACCAGTGGATCGACAGCCTGCCCCATTTACCCTCGGCATGGGTTGCGCGGCAGGTACAGGCAAGCGGCCCGGTACTGGCTCCGATGGCGGCCTGTGCAACGGGGTTGTGGGCGATCGCCCAGGGCTGTCAGCTCATTAATTCAGGTCAGTGCGATCGCGTCATTGTGGGCGCGGTAGAAGCCGCCATCTCTCCGCTGACGCTGATTGGCTTTATGCAGATGCGGGCGATGGCCCACACGGGCTGCTATCCCTTTGATATGGCCCGCGAGGGCCTAGTCTTGGGCGAGGGAGCGGCAGTGCTGGTCTTGGAAGCCCGAGCCCTAGCGCGATCGCGGCAGGTTAAACCCTATGGGCAAATTCTTGGGGCGGGGCTGACCGCAGACGCCAATCATATCAGCGCTCCCGATGCTGGTGCAGGAGCCGGATTCGCGGCCATTCGCCACTGCTTGCGCCAAAGTCGGCTCGCACCTGAATCCATCGGCTGGATCCATGCCCACGGCACCAGCACCCAACTCAATGACGCCTACGAAGCAGACATCATTCAGCAGCTTTTTCCTGAAACGACGTGGGTAAGCTCTACAAAAGGCGCAACCGGACATACCCTGGGCGCATCGGGGGCACTGGGGGCAGCCTTTTGCTTGCTGGCATTGGCCCACCAAACTCTGCCGCCCTGCGTAGGGCTCACGGAACCCGCCTTTGATCTCAATTTTGTCAAAACCGCGATCGCGACGCCCCTCGACGCCTGCCTTTGCCTGAGCTTTGGGTTTGGCGGACAAAACGCCGCGATCGCTTTTGCTCGCTGCGATCGCGAACCTTCCCCCACCGATGACATCCCTGCCTAACAATTTCTGCGGAATCATACTTGTCGCCAAGAGAAACCCAATGCACCCATGAGTCTGGAATATTTAGGGGCAGCGGTGAGTCTTATGCCGTCCCCTTCATCCGACTCGGTATCAGAATGCGTTCTCGATCTTGGCTGACTGCCTTAACCTTATGGCCCGTGTTGCGAGCCACCACCACAGGATTCATCGGCCTCACGCTGATCCCATCTATCGCTTTAGCAGACGTTAGACTGCTGCCGCAGGAGACAACTCTGCCCAATACAGCATCCCCGGTCATTGAGTCCCCTGCGACAGAATCCGCAGCAGATGAGGACGTGGTTTACCCCGAGGTTGGCCCGCGCCCCGTCGATCAGCTCAATCCTGAAACGGTGATTACTGGACTGCCGACCGGACGACTTAAGCTCCAAATTACCCAGGGCAACTGTCCCTCAGGTCTCCAGTTCTGGCACAAATATCGATACTTTGAGGGCGGGGCCGAGTTGGGGGTGCTCCTAGAGTCGGCCCCGGTGACCGAAGGGCCGTGGCTCATGGATGCCGACGATCGCAACATTGCATTTGCCGCCGCGCTGGATACAGACCATGCGGACTGTGTGGCCATCAGTCAAGATGAAGCGGACTTTTATCCCTACTATCGGGTAGAACTGCGCGACGGGGCGATTCGCTTCACCGTGGATTTAAGTGCGGTGGGGGATGGCATCACTGTGCAGGCCATCATCACCGATGGGCAAGTATTTGCGGGGCGTCCCTATGTGCAGTGGGCGATCGCAGACTAACGCAGACTTATCACACGGATGCAGCCCATGGCGGCACAACCCCATGCAAAAGCATGATGCCGCCGTCAAAATTTTTTGCTGCGAGAACCGCCTACAGGATAGACGCTGTCCGTTAGCCGCCCATTGGCTCCAGGCGAATCAGGCGACCATTGGGTTCATCCGTCAGCACATAGAGCCAGCCGTCCGGGCCTTCGCGCACATCACGTACCCGCTGACCGATGTTGATCGCGCTTTCGTTCACCACCGTTCCGGCATCGTCGAGTTCAATGCGGCGGACATCGCGCGTTACCAGCCCACCTGAAAAAAGCTGCCCCTGCCAAGTAGGGTAGCGATCGCCACGATAAACCACCAACCCCGACGGAGCCTTCGAGGGCGTCCAAATTTGCAGCGGGTCAACCATGCCGGGACGCGATCGCTCCGCCGTGATCTCACTACCGGAATATTCGCGTCCGTGGGTGACCACTGGCCAGCCATAATTTTCTCCGGGCTGAATCTGGTTCAGCTCATCCCCGCCACGCGGCCCGTGTTCCGTTGACCAGACCACTCCGGTTTCGGGATCCACATCCAGCCCTTGAATATTGCGGTGACCGTAGCTCCAGATCAGAGGATCCGCGTCTTCCCGATTGACAAAGGGATTATCCGGCGGAATGCTACCGTCCTCTCGGATGCGCACAATTTTGCCCAGGCGACTTTGGAGATTTTGGGCTTGGTTGCGAATCAAGTCGCCATCGAGCTGCACCGGCGAGTTGCCGCCATCGCCGATCGCGACCAACAGTGTGCCATCGGGGAGCCACGCCAACCGTGCGCCAAAGTGTTGGGTACTGGGTTTCGCGCGATCGACCTCAAAGATAACCGTCCACTCGCTGAGGCGATCGCCCTCCAACCGCGCCCGTGCCACCTGCGTACGGTTGGCGTCGCGGGTGCCGTCGGAATATGTGAAATAAACCCAGTAATTTTCTGCAAAATTCGGGTGCAGCGCAATGTCAAGCAGTCCCCCTTGCCCCACAGCAAAGACTTGGGGCACACCCGCGATCGGCGTCGGATCAAGCTGTCCGTCGCGAATGATCCGCAGGCGACCAGGGCGCTCGGTCACCAAAATATCGCCGTTGGGTAGCCAAGCCATTCCCCAGGGATTTTCGAGCCCCTCCACAAGGGTTACAGGCGTGACCTCAACGGGCGTTGTAGTCTGGGCGACGGATTCTGCTGGGGGGGCTGTGGCTCCAACCGGAGCATCTGTGGCAGTGGACTCCAGGGGTGTCGAGGACGTTGCCGCGCAGCTTGCCAGGGTTGCGATCGCGAGTCCCTGGGCGAAAAAACGTTGCCAACGGGAGGCATTCTCCATACCAATATGCCTGTGGCGTCACAGGCGGCTTGCAGCACACGTGTCTCAAGTGTCTTGCGAGACGCAACCAGCCTAGCAAAATCGAAAACTTTGCTTCCGATGGAGAGCAATTGCGCTGCGATCGCCAGCCCTGTCGCCCCTATCGTGGAGCCCTGACCCAGCCCGCAGCCTGGGCCTCTGCCTCAGAGCAGAAATACTGCTCGCCATCCTCACGCCGAATGATGGTGTTGTTGTAGTCTTCCATGCCGGGGACGTGATAAAGCTTCCGCCCGCTGTTTTGGGAGATATTGCCCTTGATGAGACAGCCGCCAAGGGCTGCTGGGGCTGGATTTGCCGCAATTGGGGCGGGCGCAGGGATCGGTTGTGGCGCTGGTGCAGCGGTTGCGGGGGCTGGCGTCGGGCTGGGGGCGGGCGTGGGTGTTGCCTGGGGAGCAGGTGAGGCAGACGGTGCTGTAGACGGTGGTTGCGTTGCAGCGGGCACCTCGCGAGGGGCCGCCGGGGGCGATGAAGACCTAGCCTGCGCTGTTGAAACTGTGGGCTGCCGCCGGTTCGCGATCGCAAAGGTCAACCCTGCCATGACGAAAAACAAAATGCCTGCGCTCACCACGAGTGGCCTGGCGTCATACGGAGGTCGTTGCTGCCGTACCACCGAGGAATGGCGGGAGGCTGTGGGGCTGTGGGTTGCGGCGGTCGATCGGGCTGGCCCACGGGCTGCCGGCAACCCAGTGGGGTACTCTACCCCGGCAATACGGGCGCTTACGGCCTGCAGCCGACCATCTGACTGCATTTGCGGGACGTAGAAAATGGTGTCGCCAACTTGGGGCTCTCGTCCGGTTCTGGGAAAGGCAGAAATGTGAATAAAAATATCAGTGCCGTCGCCTTCCGAGCGAATAAACCCAAACCCTCGATCCCTCTTCCAACGAACAAGTTTCCCCTGTTTTCGTGTATTTCTCGCTGACATCAGTGGCCTAATCCGCTTGTCCGATAAAGTGTTTCCCTAGCTTACCCAACCCTTGCTTAGGAATCCCTCGGGGTTAGGCGTTTTTTGGGCGCTCGGGGAACCGAGACACCCCTCAGGCGGCAAAGAGCGCGATCGCAGTTTGTTCGAGCTGCTTGAGACCCATCAGCGATCCACGAATCAGGCGAGCAGCGGCTTGGGGACTTTGCAAAAAACGAACCGCGATCGCGCCACCCCGCAGGCGACCATCTGGGCCAATCGTGCCCGTCATATCTGGTAGATTGTGATGGCAATCATCACTGATCACGCGAATCATGGCAATGGCAACGCCCTGCGCCTGCAACTGACGAAACACGATCGCGCCTTCCATGTCGATCACCTGTGTGCCCGTGCGTTGCGCGATCGCACGTTTTTCGGCGGCTTCTGTCACAATGCGATCGCTGGTGACCGCCACACCACGCTGAAGTTCAAGGCGATCGCGCAGCCAATCATGAAGGGTTGCATTACCCGCATAAACCGCGCGATCGGTCGGCTTCAAAAACTGGCAGGTTTCACACAACACGCGATCGCCCACCGCCAAGCCTGGCTGCAAACTGCCTCCCAAGCCCATCACCAGCACGCCACCCGAAAAAGTACGTCGCGCCAGCCACGCCCCCACCGCCTGACCCGCCGGAATCGCCTGCACCACAGGCTGCCCCTCACCGCCGCGCCGCAGCCCTCGGCAGACTGCCTGATACTCCGCACCCGCTGGCACCAAAATCATCTGGATTGAACTTGATACCGTCACGAATCAAGCCCCTGCATCATCACTCATTGGGGCGGCTGATAGCCCCATCGCTCAATCCACGGACGCCATCGGCGTTCAATGGCTTGCAGACCGTCTTGGGAGTACTGATATTGATTCTTTCGATAATGCTTTTGGGAGTCCAAATAGGTCGAGAAAGCAGTTTTATTCTCCTCCAAATCAGGCAAATCTAAGCCCTGATAGATTTTCTCAAGATGCCCCATTGGGTCATCTTCAAATGCCTCAAAAGAAAGTTCAACTACATCTTTTTCAGGCAGAGCAGCAAGATCTCGAACGAGAAGATTCATCATTCGCGGATATTGACTAAAAACGACCTCATCTAGGTCGATGTGATTAAAGGGTTGCAGGGCCAGCTCCTGAAAGAGTTTTTCATAAAAGTTACGAGTTGAATGAAAGACGACATAGGGATTGCGATAGATGTGGATGAATTTTGCCTCCGGCCACATCGCCTTAAGCATGGCCACTCGGGCCGTATAGACTGGGTTTTTGATCAGCAGTCGCTTCCCTGGTTGCTGTCGTTCAAGCTTTTTAAAAAAGTGACGGACTGACCACTGCCAGGTCTCAATTTCCGCCTCTGTGCATCCATCCAGAAAGATGCCTGCATCAAAGTTTTCCTGAAACTTTTTAGGGAAATACAAGCCGTGATAAAAGGAAATTGCCTGCATGTTTGCCAAGGCAATTTCATCTTCTTGGGGAGAATCTGCCTTGACTTGAACTTGGTCAATAAATCGGTAGGATGGCAGGGCTCGCTCTAGGATGGGCCGAAAGAGTTTTGTCAGGGTCAAAAAATCCCACGGTAGGCCAACCGCAAAGGGAGGGACGTAGGCAAATTCTTGGGCTTGACTCAGCACACTGTAGAGATGAGTGGTGCCACTGCGCCAGTGGCCCACGATGAAAATCGGTGCGGGATTGGGAGAATCAGGGGCGGGCGATCGCGCCATCATCCCGCGTTCATAGGCTGCAAAGGGCGATCGCGCCGCCGCCGCCCCCAGCGCCAAGGCCACATGCCCCCAGTAGCGCAGCGGCACCCCACCGTTTTGGCCTAGCACCTGCAATAGCGTACCAAGGTCGGCTCCCATGAGGGGATGTAGGAGTCGGGGACGATGGGGAATGGAGGTCGCCATAGAGTCAGGAGGGAATTGGCCAAGGGAAAATATCAACGGGATGGAGCGCGTTGCGATCGCGCCTAGGGCAGCATCCCGCTCCCCTCACGGGCATCATAGCGGGATTCAGCTCGGTGTAGCAGGTGGCGGAAGCTTCCCGTATCCATTGCCTGTACCAAGGGATAGGAGTCACCCGTTTTCGCGAATTTTCTGCGGCCAAGACAACGAAGAAATGAGTCGCCACTGCTCCCATCACTCCATGTGATTCATCCAAGACGATATTGGGTTAAGACGATAGTATTAAGGTTTGTCGGTCTACGAAACCGCTTGGGTGCAATGCGACGCGGCCTCTTCTGCAAGGTGACTGGCCAAAGCAAGCGCCGCGCCTATCTAACCCTGTTCCTGTTTCCTGCTGATTTCAGCCCACTCCTTCCCTTCTTTCTGCATTACCTATGGTTGCCACGACTCCCACCATTGCCATCACCCACTTGGGCTGCGAGAAAAATCGCGTCGATAGCGAACACATGCTTGGGCTGTTAGTACAAGCAGGCTATGCCGTCGATTCCAATGAAGAATTGGCGGACTACGTCATCGTCAACACCTGTAGCTTTATTGAGTCGGCGCGGCAGGAGTCGGTGCGGACGCTGGTTGAACTCGCGGAAGCCAACAAAAAAATTGTGATTACGGGCTGCCTAGCCCAGCACTTTCAAGAAGAACTGCTCAACGAAATTCCCGAAGCGGTGGCGCTGGTGGGCACTGGGGACTATCACAAAATTGTGGAAGTCATTCAGCGGGCAGAAGCGGGCGAACGGGTCAAGGCGGTTTCGGCGGAGCCCACTTATATTGCCGATGAAACGGTGCCCCGCTATCGCACCACCAGCGAAGGGACAGCTTACCTGCGAGTCGCAGAGGGCTGTAACTATCGCTGCGCGTTCTGCATTATTCCTCATCTACGTGGAAACCAGCGATCGCGCCCCATTGAGTCCATCGTGGCCGAAGCCACCCAGCTCGCAGCCGAGGGCGTACAAGAACTAGTGCTGATTTCCCAAATCACCACCAACTATGGCACCGACATCTACGGCGGGCCTCGCCTCGCAGAACTGCTGCGGGCATTGGGCAAGGTTGACATCCCCTGGATTCGGATGCACTATGCCTACCCCACGGGGCTGACGCCAGCCGTGATTGAGGCCATTCGTGAAGTGCCGAATGTCTTGCCCTATCTGGATTTACCCCTCCAGCACTCCCATCCTAAGGTATTGCGCGCCATGAATCGTCCCTGGCAAGGGCGAGTCAACGACGACATCATCTATCGCATTAAAGCTGCGCTGCCCGATGCCGTGTTGCGCACCACCTTCATCGTCGGCTTCCCCGGCGAAACAGAGGAGCACTTCGAGCATTTGCACGACTTTGTGCTGCGCCACGAGTTTGACCACGTCGGCGTATTCACCTTTTCTGCGGAGGAGGGCACCCCGGCGGCCACGCTGCCCAAGCAAATCCCGCAAGCGGTGATGGACGATCGCCGCGAACGACTGATGCTGGCCCAGCAAGAGATTTCTCTACGCCACAACACCGCTGAGGTGGGCAAGGTAGTGGAGGTGCTGGTGGAGCAGGCTAACCCGACAACCGGAGCAATGATTGGGCGATCGCCGCGCTTTGCCCCGGATGTGGATGGGTTGGTCTATATCCAAAACGGAATCCAAAACGGAGCAGCCCCCCTTGGTCGCATGGCTCAGGTCAGGATCACCGATGCCGATGTCTACGATCTCTATGGTCAACTGGTGTAGCGAATGGGGGAAAGCGAGTCGAGTGACTGCCGATGGTCTGAGTCGGGGGCGTGTTGCACGGCGATCGCGATCGGGAACAATTCGGATAGACGTTTCTCCTCACGGAAAGAAGGGGGAGGTTTTTGGAACCCTCTTTCGGCGATCGCGGGTCGTCAAGATGGGCGCTCAATGATGGCCAAAAAGCTCTCCCTTGAAGTTCACAATATCCTCATATAACGAGGCGTTTCTTCATCTGAACTTTACGCTTTTCAGAAAAGTTGGTCGGCCCTCATTTTAGCGAGTGCCTTAGAATAGAAGCCTGAATCATCCCATTGCAGACTGCGCTTTCCCGTGTTGTTTAAGGCTTCTTAATTCGCAGCGTCATCCCCACAGTGATGCACTTCCTCAGAGCGCTGGCTTCGGCTTTCAGGGCATCAGTCTGATACTATGCTTTCGACCTATCGAGATAACTTGACTGACTCATCTGTGAAGCAAAATCCAGAGGCAGATGCGGTTTTAGAGCGTCTACACAGCGGCAAGCTATGGATTATCAATAGCCGCCGTCGAAATGGGCTGGTCATTTATAAAAAGTTTCATGCGGAGTTTGCTGGGCCTGGAGCGATTGTCGGAGGCGACTTTGATGCGGATTGCACTCGCGTCACCTCCCTCGGAAACCTATCGTTACTCGAACCCAAATCCCATGAAGATCAGCAAAAAGCCCTTCGGATTCGGCTCCAGTGGGTGCGCTTAACCCAGAATTTCACCGATCGCCCAGTCCCCATTGAACGGGCTCAGATGATTCTGGAGCAGTTTAAAATGTACTTTGATCAAAGTATCGTGGATAGCGTGCCCGATGAGGCATTTGCGATGCTGGTGGGTGTTTTTCCGCAAACTGTGCGCCTTGCTCGCCGCAGTTTGTAGGGTGGGCAATCTCGCCCCGAATGCACCCCGCGCTCAAGTCCTCCCCAAACAGTGTGGGGAAAACGTGAACGACTTTACCCTACGCAAAAAGCGCCTGGAGGCGATCGCCGGTGCGGGCATTTTCGTCGGGGCTGCCCACCGTGATTCTGAGGCCACCCCCGGTGTGGCGAATATAGGTGCCCTGTTGCCGCAGCGCCTCAAACACCGCCTGATTACTGGGCTGTGTTGACCGCGCATAGAGAAAGTTGGCCGCGCTGGGCCAAACCTGCATCGCGGGGATAGTTTGGAGCGCAGCAAACAGGCGGTCGCGCTCGGCTAACACCTCTGGGATGGCTGCCAGCAAGTCTTCTCGGTGGGCTAATGCCAGGGTCGCCGCCACTTGCGAAAAACTGGACAGGTTGTAGGGCAGGCGCACTTTTTCGAGCACTTGGATGATTGAGGTTGGGGCGATCGCATACCCCACCCGATGGGCCGCCAGCCGAAACGCCTTTGAGAAGGTGCGTGTCACCACCCAATTGGGCCGCTGCAACACATCGGCGACGGTGGTGTGTTGGCTGAATTCAAAATAGGCTTCGTCTACCACCACCAAAATGTCTGAGGGCAACTGCCGCAGCCAGTCTAGTTCCGCTGCCGTCAGGGGATTCGCCGTCGGTGAATTAGGATGCACCATAAACACGACGCGAACAGGAACCTCGCTCGTCGCGATCGCCTGCTGAGCAGCAACCACATCCACGGCAAAGGTAGACTCTGCGCGCGGCACCTTAACCACCGGAATTCCGAGCGTTTGGGCCAAGATGGCATACATCGAAAACGTGGGCTCAGCCACCAAAATTGCGCCCGCTCGGCCTGTGCAGGTCGCAATCAACAGCGATCGAATCAGCTCATCTGAGCCATTCCCAACGGAGATATGTTCGGCGGTAATCGCCCCGCTGATCTGGCCCGATTCATTCACGTAGCCTGCGATCGCGCGGCGCAACGCCTGGGGATCGCTCGCCGGATATCGATTGGCCGCAATGTCGTGGCGATAGATCCAGCCTAGTTTTTCCTTCAGCGGTTCTGGCAAATCGTAGGGGCACTCGTTGGTGTCCAAGACATCAATCACCGCAGGCGGTTCAGCCCCCGTTTCTGGAGCGTGGGTGCTGTAGGCCGAGAGCGCGAGCAAATCCGGGCGCAAGAAGGAAGACATGGGCAGAGCCACAATCGACAGGCTTCAATTATGGCCCATTGCTGGGATGCGCGCTGACTTGCGGCCCGAGCGCTGACCCAGAATTGTCGAGCAGCGGTCAATGGAGGTCGATGGAGATGGGTTCTGCCCGCGATCGCGCCTAGATCGTCAGTACAGAAACCCGGTTTCTCCTCAGCAACGCGCCCCATCTCGTGCATCAGCCGTTGAAGAAACCGGGGTTTTCGCCATCCGGCATCAATGCTCTAGGCGCCTAAAGCGCCAAGGTTGTACGAATCTCTGCCCAAATCTGATCCCCAGCATTGAGCAGGCCGTGGTCGCTGTCGAGTTCCACAAGGCGCACCCACGGACGCGCGGCAGCGTAATCGCGACTTGCCTGAATCGCAATCACATCGTCATGAAGGCCATGCAAAATCAGGGTGGGAACGGGGGCCACCAATCGACTGTCATCGTAGCGCTGGGCATCGGTCACAAAATCGTAGGCCAGAGGACACTGCTGCTGTTGGGTGTAGTGATAGACCGAGAGCCAGCCGCTAGTGCGCCACTGGGTCACCGCTTCTTCGCCCAGACGCGGCAGCCACTGCGCCAAAAACTGAAAGGCTGGGGCCAGCAACACCAGTTGCACAACGGGCGATCGCGCCCCGTCGCGATCGGCAAGCACTTGAGCTAGCCACGCGGCAGTAAGCCCGCCAAAACTAGACCCAATCACCGTGACAGCAGCCCGATCTGCGATCCAATCCATCCCCTGCTGAATCTGACGGCTCAGGGTGAGGTGACCGAAATCATTTTGATTGAGATCCAGCACGGTGAGCGTCTGGCCACAGGCGTGGAAGCGATCGCGCAAAAATTGAGCCTTGCTCGACTGCGGCCCCGAAGCAAACCCATGTAGGTAGAGATAATCCATGCAGAACGCACATTGGCGAAGGGAACCGGGGATAGGATAATGGAGCCTTGGGGTTTTCGACCCTGCTGTAGATAGAACTTACCGCTGACTCACCGCAAATTGACCCATGACTCAATCCTTCCGCATCACCCTGCTTCCTGGCGACGGCATTGGCCCTGAAATCATGGCCGTCACCGTTGATGTGCTCAAAGCCGTGGGCAGCCGCCTCAACCTCGCCTTTGAATTTCAGGAAGCACTGATTGGCGGAATTGCCATCGACGAAGCGGGCTCGCCGCTGCCAGAGGAAACCCTGGCTCAGTGTCGTCAGAGTGATGCGGTTCTGTTGGCGGCGATCGGCGGATACAAGTGGGATACGCTGCCCCGGCATCTGCGTCCCGAAACAGGATTGCTAGGGCTGCGGGCAGGGTTGGGGCTCTTTGCGAACCTACGGCCCGCCACCATCTTGCCCCAGTTGATTGATGCCTCTTCCCTCAAACGCGAGGTCGTGGAGGGCGTAGATATTATGGTCGTGCGCGAACTGACGGGGGGGATCTATTTTGGAGAACCCAAGGGCATCTTTGCCACCGAAATGGGTGAGAAGCGCGGGGTCAATACGATGGCCTACACCGAAAGTGAAATCGATCGCATCGGTCGAGTGGCCTTTGAAACCGCCCAAAAGCGCAGCGGTCGCCTGTGCTCAGTGGATAAGGCCAATGTGTTAGAGGTGTCGCAGCTCTGGCGCGATCGCATTACCGCCCTCAGTGCCGACTATCCCGATATTGAGCTGTCTCACCTGTACGTCGATAATGCCGCCATGCAGTTGGTGCGCTGGCCCAAACAGTTCGACACCATCGTGACAGGCAACCTCTTTGGCGATATTCTCTCGGATGCAGCGGCCATGCTGACCGGCAGCATTGGCATGTTGCCCTCCGCGAGTTTGGGCGCAGATGGCCCCGGCGTATTCGAGCCCGTCCACGGCTCTGCCCCAGACATTGCCGGCCAAGACAAAGCCAACCCCCTCGCGCAGGTGCTCAGTGCAGCGATGATGCTGCGCTATGGCCTGAACCAACCTGAAGCTGCTAACATGATTGAAACATCAGTACTATCTGTATTAGACCAAGGGTATCGCACTGGCGATATCATGGCGGACGGCATGACCGCAGTGGGCTGCAAAGCAATGGGGGAGGCGCTGCTTAAGACCCTTGCTTAAGAAGTTTTACAGGTTTGCCGCCCTTAGGGAGATCGATTACAGTCTTGCTATATCGAAGAGGGGTTCCCCAGCCGTGCACAGCTATTATCAGCCACTTCCGCCTGCACCTACCCTTGCAGGGCCAGAGTTGGGCGGCTCCACAGCGGTTTTTGATCCCGCTTTATTGAAGGCCGCGCGGCACATTTATCGAACCTACTACGAGGTTCACCCCGAGGATGTGCAGCGTCCGATCGGAGTCGCGATTGGGCGCAAGACCCGGCGCGGCAAGCTGATTTTTGGCGATCGCCCGGTGCTGTTACCCAGCGAGTGTTTTATTCCCCTCAGCCAGATTGAGCCAGACATTCACTAACAGCACGTGGGTAGCCTAAAGCGCAGCATCTTTACATAGGCGAACCGCATGGCCTTGCTTTTTCCGCTACTCGTTTTTGCCTTTGGGGCATCGATCGGTAGTTTTCTCAATGTTGTCATTTATCGACTGCCAGCGGGATTGTCTCTCTTGCATCCGCCATCGCGCTGTCCGGTCTGTCGTCATCGCCTCAGTGCTCGGGACAATGTGCCCGTTTTCGGTTGGCTCTGGCTACGGGGTCGTTGCCGCTACTGCCGCACGCCGATTCCAGCCCGCTATCCTTTGATTGAGGGGCTGACGGGGGTGCTCTACCTGGCCGCTTTTTTGCAGTTTGGCATGGCGATCGCGACCCTTGGCGCTTGGGTTTTGATCAGTTGGCTGATTGCCTTAGCTTTCATCGATCTCGACACCCTCACGCTGCCCAATGCCTTGACCCAGACGGGGCTAGTGGGGGGGCTGATTTTTCATCCCCTATGGACGGGCGGTGTGGAGGCTTTAACGCTGTCTGTCGCGATCGCGCAACTCATGCAAGGCATTCTCGGCGCGGTGATTGGGCTGTGGCTGTTTGAACTGATTGCCTTGGTCACCAGTTTGGCAATGGGGCAGGTGGCGATGGGTGGCGGTGATGCAAAGCTGGCTGCCCTGCTGGGGGCTTGGCTCGGGTGGCAGGGCATGTTGTTGAGCGGATTTTTGGCCTGCGCCTTAGGTACGTTGATTGGGGGTGGGGCGATCGCGCTGCGCCTCCTCAGCCGCCGCGATCCCATCCCTTTTGGCCCCTATCTCGCCTTTGGGGGGCTGATCACCCTATTTTGGGGCGATCGCTTGATTCACCTTTACCTTTCACTGTTCTTTCCCCTCATGGCGTTGTCGTAGGTCAGCCTTGTCGGGATGAAGCTGGGTCCTAGGCGACTCTTCAGAGCCATTACTTGAACGAATGCGGCAGTGCGGGAGAATACGCACACCCCCTGCCCCATCCAAAGGCCACCTTATTCAGAGGGCGCTGCCAGCCCTGGCACTGGGGAGCCGTGCGGATCGCAGAACTTCCCCATTCCACAGAAACTGCTGTCCCCCACTGGTGGTTCTGACGCAACGCCGCGATCGCTGCCGGGCCCATTTTGAGAAACGTTGGGAGTTCTGCGGTGTCATACTGCACTTGGAGTTGTGCCCGAAATTGCTCTGAGGCAAGGCACGAATAGTGCTCTAGATCCTGGGCAACCGCTTGGTGATAAACCTGCGAGAATGTCACAAAGTTATCGTGACAGGCTTTGAACGTGCTTTCAATGCGTACATATCGGTGAACAAACCACAAAATCAAGCACTGCCAAGCGGGAGGCAAATCGGCAGCCAGAAGCAGGGGCAAAGTTTGCCGACAGAGGCGGGGAAGATACTGATCAACCCAAAACTGCATCATCGGTCGGTAGCCCCTCTGCTCAAAACAGCGTTGAGTGAGAATATCCTCGCGGGTCAGGTGAAAGCGCCGTAGCACCGATTCTGGGAAGTAGCAGATGCCTTGCTGGGCGTCTTCGTAGAGGTCGCGCAGGTTGTTATAAAACTGATCCACCATGCCCAAGTAGCCCGCGATGTCGCGGTAGTGGGGGGGCAAGTCGGGCAAAAACTGAAAGCAGGAGCCTGCCAGATGCAGAAGCATCTGCTCATAGTCCGCTAGGGTATTGAATCTCAGAGTGGGAGTATGGTATGCCGCGATCGCATCTACATAGCGATCCCACGCTGTGATTTCGGCCTGGGCCTGGGCCGAAATCGGGAGTTGAAACCAAGCCAAGTCAATTTCTTGGAGAATGGGATAAGACGTGGAAGACGGCAAGTGATGGGTGTTAAGAAGCTGCTTCCAGTCGTGATAAAACCCAGAGAATTGGCAGCCTTGGCATTCGACAACGTGCTCTTGTTCTGCCAGGCGATCAACCCAGCGCAACCAGGAAAATCTTTGTAGCCAAACGTTTCGCGCTTCGGGAGCCACCCCCTTAAGCCAAAGCCCATTGTCTTCGTCTTTCAGCGAATCGTCGGAGATCGCCCGGTGCGCTGAAGACCCGACCTGGTTAGAAATATTCATCATGATTCAATGCAACCCTGACACCGTGACCGCAGAATAGTGAATCTGAGCCGTGAATCACCTCGATGCATCCACTGAGACGGTTCACGATTGGAGCAACACCAAGGTCAAATCAGACCAGCATTCTACATCGGTCATGCTCCATTCATAGGGCTGACAACCCTTGCTTAGTCGAGTCTCCCAGCGATCGCCCAGGCATGATTCTGCTGGTTATGACCATACCCTACCCCTTGCTTAGGAAAGCGATATCAAAATCACAAGAGGGAACTAAACCCGATAGGATGAAACTTAGCTCAAGGTTAAACCTGCGATCGCAGTCGGTCAGGTTCCCTGCTGTAAGACCGTCTCTGTACTAGGAAGCATGTCTCTTTTTGATTGGTTTGCAAATCGGCGCAAGGCTGACCCCATCAGCCAAGACCGTCAAGAGCGCGAAATCGCAGATGGTTTGTGGACTAAGTGCGAAGCCTGCGGAGTGATGACCTACACCAAAGATCTCCGGGCCAACCAGATGGTCTGTCCTGAGTGCCAGCACCATCATCGGGTCTACAGTCCTGATCGCATTCATCAGTTGATCGATGACGACACCTGGCAGCCCCTCGATGTTCAGGTCTTACCCCAGGATCCCCTCAAGTTTCGCGATCGCAAAGCCTATGGCGATCGCCTGCGCGAAACCCAGACCAAAACCCAGCTTCAAGACGCAGTGCAAACGGGTGTCGGGGAACTGGATGGGCTGCCCGTTGCCCTTGGCGTGATGGATTTTCGCTTCATGGGCGGCAGTATGGGTTCGGTCGTGGGCGAAAAGTTAACCCGATTGATTGAACGGGGCACCCGCGATCGCCGCCCGGTGATTATCGTCTGCGCCTCTGGCGGAGCCCGAATGCAAGAAGGGATGTTGAGCCTGATGCAAATGGCCAAGATTTCCGGTGCGTTAGACCTGCATCGTTCTCAACGGCTGCTCTATATTCCGGTGCTCACCCACCCCACCACCGGCGGCGTCACCGCCAGTTTTGCCATGCTGGGCGACATTATTTTGGCCGAGCCCAAGGCGACGATCGCCTTTGCAGGTCGTCGCGTGGTTGAGCAAACCCTGCGCGAGAAATTACCCGATGATTTCCAAACCGCAGAATACTTGCTCAATCACGGATTTGTAGACGCGATCGTGCCTCGGACTCAGCTTAAAGGGACATTGGCGCAACTGATTCGCCTCCATCAGCCCGCGTCTCCTTACCCCACTGAGTTGGAAGCCCTGCCCCAGGATGTCGCCGCTCACTTGCGCTAGTATTCCACCCCACAAAATTAGGCCGATAAAATTAGGCCAATCGGATGAAGCGCTTTCCCCGGTAAAGGGGGCTTCAGGGTCTTTGTCCCTCTACCCTTGGAAAAGGCGAAGAGCCTGCCCATCTTCAAATTCAGCCCGGGATCTTGCCTCGCCCTGGATCCCGCACCCCGTCACCCCTGAGCCACGGCTTCTGGTCAGCATTACCGGAGTTCACACGTGTCGCGCCAGAGAAATTTTGACGGGGCGACAGCCGTTCAGGGTTGAGACTGGCAATCTCCAGGCATTGAGGCCCTGGTCAATCGATTATCGATGGCGCATTTGGCTGAACGTGGGGGATTGGATGGTGCGTGTCTGGGGTAAATCCGGGGCAAAAAAGGCCGCGATCGCGGGCTCAACACACTTTTTCCGTGGCTTCAAAGGGAGTTAGCCGACCATTTATTTTGGGAATCCCCCATTCGGTGGCATGATATTGATTACGAGAAACACTCAATCCTATCGTGCAAGCCATCTCTAGGCTGAGAGTTCAGCGGTGAGCTTAGGGCATTTACCGGCTCGCAGATTACATCGGCAGAGCTAGAGGGGCTAGACCCCCAAAGTCTTGGGCAAAGGTCTATTGCACCTTAGGTGTTGGGTGAGCTGTGTTGTGTGATAGCGAGCCATAGATACCTTGAGGAGAACCATGCTTAAGAGATGCATTTGGCTAGCTGCGGTCGCGGTACTGGTGGTCAGCCAATGGATTGCTGGCCCTGCCCTGGCAGCAGAGCTGGATGAAGCAACCCGGACGGTGCCACTGAATGAGCAGGGAGACACACTGGTCTTATCCCTAGAGCAAGTGGCGCGCGGACGCAAACAATTTAACTATGCCTGTGGCTCTTGCCATGCGGCTGGGATCACCAAGACCAACCCCACAGTCGGCCTCGACCCCGAGAGCTTGGCGAGGGCAATTCCGCGCCGTGACAACCTCAATGCGCTGGTGGATTACATGAAGGAACCCACCACCTACGACGGGTTGACGGATATTTCTCAACTACACCCTAGCCTCAAGAGCACTGACATTTTCCCGAAGATGCGCAGTTTGACTGAGGAAGACTTGGTCGCGATCGCAGGCCACATTCTTCTGCAACCCAAGGTGATTGGGCCGCTGTGGGGCGGTGGCAAGAGCACCTATTCCGCTCCTGGTGCAGGGGAAGCCTAGGATTTTGATGGTCTGAGCCCTCCCCATTGCCGATGTGAATGCCGCTGTTTTTGCGATGCAGTATCTGTCAAAGCAATGGCAGGGGCGGAAAATCACCCTCTGGTCAAGGGAAATGCTCATCATCCCAAGATAAAATGACAAAGTGTGTACGCACAGAGACTTGAGCGTTTAGAGGATCCTATGAAAAAGATTGCAAGTGCGATTCGTCGTTTGAGCGTCGTTTGCGCCGCGCTCGTGATGGTGATTGGCGTCGCTGTCATGGCCGCTGCTCCGGCTCAGGCTGCAAGCTATGAAGTGAAGATGGGCTCTGATTCTGGCTTACTGGTGTTCGAGCCTGCTGAGCTGACCATCAAAGCAGGCGATACGGTGACTTGGGTCAACAACAAGATGGCTCCCCACAATGTCATCTTTGATGAAAACACTATCCCTGGTGGCGATAAGAGTCTTGCGGCCAAGCTGTCCAACGATCAGCTCACCTTTGCCCCCGGCGAGTCCTACGCCACAACCTTCTCTGATGTGCCTGCTGGAACGTATACCTACTATTGCGCTCCCCACCGTGGTGCTGGCATGGTTGGCAAAATCACGGTTGAAGGCTAGATCTACGATCGCACGATAGCCCATCAGGAGGAAGCCTGAAGTCCGCGGCCTTGCAATTTCAGTGAACCTCCACCCAAAAGCCGTCCCAGATCGGGACGGCTTTTGGCATTGAGTCAGTTTTGCTTCCAATGCCAAAAGCGTAGACAACGGGATTCGCGGTAGACCGCGATCGCCCTTTTTTACCCATCCGACTGCAATCTGATGGGCAACGGACATCCCCCTCTCAACACGGGGAGCCAGAACAAACCAGCGCCATCACCGCCTGATCAGGCGGCTGGAGCCATTGCTGATGTAGGCCCGAGGACGACGCTAAAGGGTTGAGCGAAGTATTCCTGCGCAGTGGATTGGAGGTCATCAACACTCAGGGCCGCGATGTCTTTTTGGAAGCGTTCGTCAAAGTCAATGCCGAGCCCTAGGACTTCATACCATCCAAAGAGTTGAGCCAGTTGAGCATTGGTTTGTTTGCCGAGGGCGTATTGGCCCAACAGCTTATTTTTTGACGCTTGGAGTTCTTCTTCACTCAAATTGATTTGGCTCAGGCGTTCGACCTCGTAGCGCAGCCCCTCGTAGGCGATCGCGGCATTTTCAGGAGCCGTGCCCATATAGGTCACAAACTGTGACATGCTTAACCGTGTGGGATAAAAAGCCGAAACATCGTAGGCAAGGCCACGTTTTTCACGCAATTCCACAAACAAACGGCTTGATAACCCATTGCCCAAGTAAGTGCTCATCAGCTTCAAGGCAGCATAGGCTGGGTGCTTCACTGGGGGAGCTTGGTAGCCCACCACCACAATCGCCTGGTTGGTGTCTTGGTCGATTTGCTGTTGTGTATTCTGTTGCGGGAGTGGTGGATAGGTCAGCTCTGGGGGGGGCGCATCGGGTGCCGACCATCCCCCAAAGTAGGTTTCGACCAAGTGGACAGCCTGGGTCGGGGTAATGCGTCCCGCGATCGCGATCACTGTATTGTTGGGACGAAAGTAGGCCTGATGTGCTTCGTACAAATCTTTTTGGGTAATGCCGATGATCGTCTCCGGGGTGCCGATGCCCGGCAGACCATAGGGGTGATCCCCATACATATCGGCGCGCAGGGCATTGTAAGCCACGGTAAAGGGCTGCTCTTGCATGGAGCGAATGCTTTGCAGG
Source organism: Leptolyngbyaceae cyanobacterium T60_A2020_046 (assembly GCA_015272155.1). Lineage (GTDB taxonomy): Bacteria > Cyanobacteriota > Cyanobacteriia > Phormidesmidales > Phormidesmidaceae > JACYME01. The sequence goes on along the minus strand of JACYME010000225.1, from coordinate 8,058 downwards.
GTCAGCCGTCGTTCTAGCTCGAGCTCATGGCTCGGAAATGCGGGAAACTGAATCAGATGGCTGGACAGTGCCAGCACTTCCTCAAAGTCCGCAGAGACGGTTTTGAAGCTCAGCAGACTGTAGTCGGCGGAGGTGTCGCTGCTGAGGCTGGCCCCGAGGGATTCCACCTGTTCCGCGATTTGCATGGAGGAAAAACGCTCGGTTCCCTTGGTCAGCAGTGAAGCAATCAAGCTAAACAATCCTGCCTGCGATCGCGATTCACTGGCAGTCCCTGCCCGAACCATAATCCGCGCCGACACAATATCTGCAACCGGGTTTTCAATCACCAGCACGACCAGACCATTGCTGAGCACCGAGCGATGTAGTTGTGGACGGACTAACGAAACAGATGAGGTCATACGTGCGTGAGATCATTTAGCTAAGGGTGGACAAGGGAAAACAAACCGTCAGCGCGTCACCATTAGGGGCAAGTGACCCTTGACTATTGTGGCCCAGAGACGGCAAAGGGCGCGCCCTTGAGGCAGGGTATGGCCAGACTGGAGCCCAGCTTGAGTATTCCCGCTGGGCGATAATAGATGCAGTCCATCCCCTGGGGGCGGCAGCGGGAGCAGAATCGGGCAACACACACAGGCATCACTGGGCATCAGTCGGTGGGTAGGAGAATGGTGACGCTGTAGCGATCGGGCGAAAGGTACTGCTTGGCAAGGAGTTGTAGCGAGTCTGGGGTGTGCGCCCGAATGCGGGCCGGATACTCGTAGCTCGCCTCAGGGGTTGCCACCATGCTGTAGTAGCCATACAGCCCCGCAAGCTGGCCCGGTGTTTCTGTCGAGAAGGCAAAGTCGTGACACAGCAGCCGCTTGGCCCGTTCAATTTCTACCTCAGGAGTCGGATAGTGGGCCAACTGCCAGAGGCGATCGCAGATCAGCATTTCCACATCTTCTAGGCGATCGGGCTCTAGCCAAATTTGCACCGTGAATAGACTGGAATCTCGCTGAAGCGAGAACCCACTGGCAATATCCAAAACCCACTGCCGTTCTTCCCGCAATTCTTTAACCAAGCGAGCGCTACGCCCCTCTGACAGAATGGCAGACAACACATCCATGCCACAGGCTCCATCCAGATCCTCAACCCCTGGCCCCAGCCACGCCATCAAGAGTCGGGCTTGCTCTAGGCGCGGCATCGGCAACACTCGGCGCTGCACCCCTTCCCCTTGGGTCAAAGGTCTGGGGTGCGATGTGGGACACGATGCGGGCTGCGCAAAGGCCCGAAAACTATGGCGCACCATCTCAAGGGTGGGCTCTAGGGACACACCGCCCGTGACCACAATCGTCATGCTGTTGGGTTGATAGTGCGCTTGGTGAAAACGGCGCATTTCTTCCGGCGATCGCTGCTGCAAAATATCTGCCGTACCCAATACCGGTCGTCCGTAGGGATGTTCAGGAAACAGTTGCGCCGAGAGCGCCTGCATCCCCAACCAGTCGGGATCATCCTGAGCCTGACGAATTTCTTCGAGCACCACATTGCGCTCTCGCACAAACTCATCCGCCGGAATCGCCGCATGGAGCACTAAATCCGCGAGATACGGCAATGTCTCGGGCAAGGCATCGGCGGCGACAGTCAAATAAAAATGGGCATAGTCGTAGCTTGTGGCCGCATTGCTCATTCCCCCTCGGGCCTCAATTTCATAATCAAATAGCCCCGGGGGCAGATATTCTGTGCCCTTGAAAATCATGTGCTCCAAGAAGTGCGCCATCCCCGACCACTCTGGAGGCTCAACACTAGCCCCTGCCTTTACCCAAATATCCGCAACGACCACTGGGGTTGCGGGCATGTGTTGATGAATTAAGGTAAGGCCATTTTCGAGGCGGGTGACCGTGGCTGGAAAGTGAGGGAGCGCAGATAGGGTCAAGAGTCTTTTCCGGAGATGGAGAGCAGGATGGATGCAGGGGTGGTGACGGATCAGGCGTGAAGTGAATGAACCGGTGCCGCAGGGCCCCTAGAGCACTCTACTTAAAAGCAGGATGAGTTGACGATCAATGCCTTTTGAGGATGCTGGACCTGGATACTGCCGTACTGTGGTGTATTGAAAGAGGGCGAAAACTCCTCTTAAAACCCTGTTAACCCTACCCTATCGAATCTTATCCTGGATCGATCCGCTTCAGAAACGAATCTCATGAGAAACCCCCAGACTTCTATCACAATCTGGGGGTTTAAGGGCTTATAAACTCACCGCAGCGCCGTCTTACCTCAGTTTTCGACCTGGAAAATCCAGGTGGGAGCACTAGCTGGGACTTAAAGTTTCCGGATACAGGCCCGGTTTACTGCCATCACAACATTTTTGCTCCCGTTGTAAGCAAAGTATAGATCGCAAAACAGTATTGGCAGTCACCAACGCCGTAGTGAGTCTTCGGACATCATAGCCAACCACCCGTGGGCAAGCGCAAGGGGGTTAACCCAACCTTTCACAAAATCCTGCAAAGATTTTGTAGAGGCTCTATCCCCTCAGGCGATCTTGGGATACCACAGGGACTCGACGATCGCGATCGCGGCATTTGGATCCGCTTCAGCAGTGAGGCATAGCGTCACATGGCCAAGCTTACGTCCGGGCCGGGAAGCCGTTTTGCCATACCAATACACCGTAGCATTGGGCACTTGGGTAAGGCGCTGGCGTATGTCGTGGTAGTCGCTGTCAGCCGTTTCAAACCCCAGGAGGTTGACCATCACCGCCTGGGCACAGGTCAGATCTGGCGTACCCAAGGGAAGGCCGCAGACGGCTCGGATCTGCTGCTCAAACTGTGAGGTGATGCAGGCATCCAGAGTGTAGTGGCCGGAGTTGTGGGTGCGGGGGGCAACTTCGTTAATCAACACGCGATCGCCTGGAGCTAGGAAAAACTCGACGCCGAGTACGCCCACAAAGTCCAGTTTTTCCACGAGGGTGCGGGCGATCGCGTCGATCTGAGCAACAACGCTGGGGTTCACCGGGGCCGGGGCAATCACCCGGCGGCAAACCTGATTCACTTGCTGCGTTTCGACAACTGGGTAGACTACGATTGTGCCCTGGGGCGATCGCGCCACCATCACCGCGAGTTCTTTTTCAAAGGGAATGAATGCTTCAAGGATGACAGGGGCGCGATCAAGCTTGGCCCAAGTGTGCTCAAAATCCGCAGCGGTTTTCAGAATAAAGGTACCTTGTCCGTCATAGCCTAGTCGCCGAGTTTTCAGCACTAGGGGCCAGCCGAGACAGGCGATGCGGGTCTGCACCTCATCTGGGGTAAGGCCGTCTTCGAGCGTGACAAAAGGGGGATTGGGAAGCCCGTGATCTTCGAGAAACTGCCGCTGGGTGGACTTATCCAACAGTGGAGCGAGGGCGTCTAAGCTGGGCAAGAAGTGGACGCCAGCCTGGGCTAGCGATCGCAAGGCAGGCAGGTCAACAAACTCATTTTCAAAGGTGATGACGTCACACTGTTCGGCAAGGCGGCGGGTGCCGTCTACATCGGCGACCGGAGCGAGAATGGTCTGATCCGCGATCGCGACGGCTGGATCAGCCTTGTTGGGGGTCTGCACGGCCAAAGAAATCCCGAGCTTGGCAGCCCCTGGGGCCATCATCCACGCCAGTTGCCCACCGCCAATCACGCCGACTCGGTACTGCTGCGATCGCATCATCCCCTGTCCTGTTGCCATCAACTTCGCCAGTCTTCACCATAGTCGCAAGGGGGACACGAATTCCGTGCCCCCGTTGAATCGCGACGTGCGTTAAAAGCTGGCGCTAGCCTACAGCCCAAACAAGGTATTCGGAGGAGTCTCCATTGCCAGGAGCCGCGCCACCCGCTGTTCCGTAGAGGGATGGGTCGAGAACAGGCTAGACACAAACTTTTTCGGCATGGCGTTGACGATCATCAGGGGCTCAAAGGCAGGATTGCCATCCATTGGGGTGCGATGGGCGATCGCCTCCAGTCGCTTCAGTGCCCGCGCCAAGGCCTGCGGGTTGCCTGTCAGCTTGGCTGCACCAGCATCTGCCGCAAACTCACGGGTGCGCGAAATCCCCAATTGAATGACCGTCGCGGCCACCGGAGCCAGCAACACCGTCGCCAATAGGGCCAATGGGCTCGGCCCATCGTCATCCCGATTGCCGCCACCAAACCACAGCGCGTAGCTCAGCATCTGCGCCAGGAAGGAAATCGCTCCGGCAATAGTGGCTGCCACAGCTTGAGTGAGGGTATCACGGCTGAGAATGTGAGTGAGTTCGTGGGCGATGACGCCTTCTAGCTCATCCCCAGGCAAGATTTGCAACAGCCCAGTTGTGACGGCAACGGCGGCATGTTCTGGGTCGCGGCCCGTGGCAAAGGCATTGGCGCCAGGATTGGGGATCAGGTAAACCGCGGGCTTGGGAATGCCTGCACGCTGAGATAATCGCGCCACAATGCGATGCAGATCCGGGGCTTGGTGTTCGCTGACGGGCTGGGCTTGGTAGGCGGCCAACGCAATGCGATCAGAGTAGTACCAAGCGCCCAAGTTCATCAGGGCGGCGAATGTAATTCCGGATACAGCCCCCAAGGTGCCTCCCAGCACGGTGTAGGTGATGGTGATGAGCAATCCGCTCAGTAGGCCCAGGAGGGCAACGGTTTTGACCTGGTTCATTGTCGTACCTCCGCTGTGTGCCCAAGCAGTTGGGTGATGTGAATTCTTAACATGATGATTTGATTGTAAAAATCGAGTTCACCATTTGGGAGGAGAAAACCACGATGTCTCGGTACGGTTTCACACCCCATGGTGTTAAGCTACAAGCATTTAAGGATATCCAACGGTTTTTGGGCGTACTCCAGTGTGAAATTTGCTGATGCCGAATTGAAGACCACAACAGTGATGCGGGGATTTTAAGCATGTGGAGTGCTGCTCGGTTAACTGCGATCGCGATCGTTCCTACGGTGTTGATGCCGCTCACCGCGATCGCGGCTGACCCAGTATCCCCAACGCCCGATCCCGTCACCACCCTTTCCCCCCGCATTGCCTCGGTCATGGTGTTTGACACTCGCCAGCAAACCTGGCAGCAGCTTGAGCAATACGCCCTTTTTCAAGTGCTGCAAGAAGACTCCAACGCCCCCCTCAACGTCGGCACCTTGCCCTTCTTGCCCCTCGAAATTGATTACGACACCGAAGTCGCCCCGTGGATTGGGGAAACCTTTGCCCTGGCTCAGCTCTCTGTTGGCCAAGGGCAGGTCTTTGAGCGCAATGAATACGAGGTCATGGTTGCGCCGATTCTGACGCCTGAAGCGCTGCCAGATCTGGTGGAACGGATCACAACACTGCGCGAACTGGAGCCCCTCAGTCAGACCTACCGTGGCGTCACCCTCGTCTATTGGGAGCCCGTTTACCTAGAGGACGAGGAGATCGTAGAGCAGCAGTCGCGGTTGTGGTTGCCCACCGAAGAATTTGTGAAGGCTTTACCCGAGGATAAGAAACCCGATCTGCCCCTGCTGGAAGGATTGGATTTTCCCGATGTGCCGGGGTTGGCGATCGCTATCTTGCCAGACTACTTGGTCACGGCTGAGAGTCCAGCCGCCATCCGGCGATGGCTTGATCAGCAGCCCGCCAACCCTGAAAACTCCCTGGTTGTTGAGCCTGATTTCCAGCGCACCCTAGCCCGTGCCACCGACAAACAATCCTTTGGTCTGCTCTACGGCAACATTGACGAAATGCTGAAATACTCCGTCAATGACTTCCTCACGTTGGAAGATATCTTGCCAGTTCCCCTGCCCGATGTCCTACTCGAGTTTCTCGCGCCCCAGGATGCCGCCCAACTCGTCGCCGACCAGCTTAAGGGCACTGTTGAAGTGTTGCTCTATCCCCAAACCGAAGGTATTCGGGTGCAGGGGCGCGCCTACTTTGACAATCCGTTGTTTGCGACTGGAGCCGCCACCATTGAGCCCGTTTCAGCCGAAATTCTCAATGTGGTGCCCTCCGCCAGCTATATCATGGTGAGTGGACGCGGCTTGGCCGATGCTTGGGCGCAGATCTCGATGCTGCTAGAGTCCAGCGAAGCGTTGAGTCCTTGGTTGACTCAGTTTCGGACGGGTTTCCAAACCTTTACAGGGCTGGATTTTGACACCGATCTCATCGGCTGGATGGATGAAAGCTTTACGGTGTTTCTCTTTCCAACCCGTGAAACCCCCTTCACGTTGCTACTCCCTTCCCTAGAAGTGGGCATTGGTGTGGCGATTGAAACCAGCGATCGCCCCAAGGCAGAGAGCACCCTGCGCCAGCTTGATGAAGCCCTGGGTCAGGGCTTTCTCTCAGTACAGACTTCGACCCTCAACAATGCGCCTGCTTCTAGCTGGGGGCTGGGGCCAGCCGGGCCGGGTCAGAGCAACAGCTTCCTCGGTCACGGCTGGTTTGATGACAATACCTTTGTGATGACCAGCAGCATCGAGTCGCTACAGGATGTTTTTGCCCTCTCAACCCGCAACAAGCTGCCCGGTTCGCCAGTTTTTCGGCGAGCTGTCAGCGACTTCCCAACAACGAACCAGGGCTATTTTTATGCCAACCTAAGTTCGACTCTTTCCCTGGTGTTCAACCTGTTTCCCCTATCACCGGGGTCTGAGGCATCGAGTGATGAAACCCCAGAATTTGACATGGCCCAGTTTGGCCGGATTTTGGGCACGATTCAAACCTTGAGCACAACCTTCTCGGTTGAAGAGGAGTTTGTCCAACTGGATGCGTTGCTGATGCTGTCGCCTAGCGATCGCTAGTGCTGAGCTCCCCAGATCCTGAGGAGAGTGGGAGAGATACCTTAGAGTACGCCAACTCATTCAGCATCCAAACTAGGCTCTCATCCCCCAACCCCTTCTCCCCAGGGAGAAGGGGTTGGGGGATGAGGGCAAAGGGCCATGACCAATGGAGAGTTACTTCTATGGAACACTCTTAGACAGAAAGGATGGGTAGAAGGGCAAATGAGTCGCTGTGAATCCGAGCATCATCGGTGTCAGCATGCAGGCCATCCAGCAAAGTGCTCACCCTCAACCCTGCGATGCCCAAGAAAAAAACCCGACGTGAGCCGGGTTTGAGGGTAATGTGGCATTGATCGATGGAATTGAACGGCTGTATTTAACGGTTTGATTTATCGGTATTCACATAGTATTCCCGAATTATTGAAAAAGTGGTCGGATCAGGTCATATTTCTTTGGTTTTGACAAGTCCTACTATCAGGCTTCTGTCAAATCCGACACAAAATTTATCGCCCCTCGACCTGGGGGAATGCAGGATCCATCCCTTAACTCTCGGCATGGCGTCCTGAATATTGCAAAAAAATCCCCCGACCACAGGCCGAGGGATTCACTTGTGAGGAATTGAAGTCAGCGCTATGGGGTCGCCAACCTAGCCCAAGGCGCTGCGCAGGCGAGTGGCACCCGCTAGCATTCCGACTGCAATCAGGCCCATGACCGCAGAAGACTCAGGGGTCTTAGCGGTGGCGGGGCGACCTTGAAGCCCACGGACGGCGAAGACCACGTCGTTGAAGTCGCGATCAGAGTAGCCGCCTTCGTCGTAGTGAACACCGAAGAGGTCTTCAAAACCGAGAACCACCCAGTTATCACCAGTTGCCGCATCAAAGTACTGGTAGGCCATCACGTGCTGCAACCCATCGGGATTGGCAGCGGGGTCAGCCCCATAGACGTTGGTGCCGCCGTTGTAACCGTCGGCTTTGATGAAGAAGGACAGTTGGGTGGGGCCGGTAAATGCGCCGAGGGTGCCGCCATCGCCGAGGCGAAGGGGGCCATCCCCCTCAGGCAGGATACTTTCGGTCGAGGACACATCGTTGAACAACAGGGTATTGCTGCCGCCGTTGACGCTTGCAAACAGTTGGTTGCGGTAGCCTGCGCCCTCGTTGATGAAGAAGACATCTACGGGGTCAACGCCGTCCCAGAAGAGGGTGCTGGGATCCAGCAGGGTCAGAGCAGAATCTGCGATTTCCAGGCGCTCTTGGTTGACACGCGCGTTGAAAAAGTCGAACAAGCTGGAGTTTTCGTCGCGGAGGTTACGATTCACGGTGAAGGCTTCGGCAGA
>JACYME010000210.1 GCA_015272155.1 Leptolyngbyaceae cyanobacterium T60_A2020_046 | reverse complement strand
GCTTGGGCGGCTATGTAATAGTCCTGTCGCTTGGCATCATTCAAGTGACCGGTGTTCGCACGAATCTTTGTGCTTCTCAATTTCGGGCAATGGTTTCGCGATCGCGCAATCACCTTGCAACAGCAGAACGAAACGAGCCCTGAACTCCTGAGCGTTTAGCATGTAAAACACTCGCACCCTCTGATATGATTAGAAGCCGTGGAAAGCGGGCGGTTAGCTCAGTTGGTAGAGCGCCTGCCTTACAAGCAGGATGTCACTGGTTCGAGTCCAGTACCGCCCATCGCACTAAACCCCTGAAACCTCTCTGGAGTCAGGGGTTTTGCTTTTGCCAGTTGCCAGCCCAAAGTGACGTCGTGCGGCATCATGCGAGACGATAAGCTTGTTTTTCAAGCCAACTTTAAGCCAGCGCCGTTCAGCATTGATACCCTTGCTGCTGAAAGCGATCGCTTGATTGCCGTGCGGGTTGAGCTGTGAGTATACCGACGGGGCGATCGAATGAGGGCTACGATAACGTGAGCCATTAGTCGGACTTGATATCGCCATGCTGCAAACCGTCTTGTTTGATCTCGACGGCACCCTTGCCAACACCGACCCCATCCATCAAGTGATCTGGCGCGACATTCTGGCCCCCGAGGGCTACGCGGTAGACGATGCCTTCTTTCAGCGGTACATCAGCGGTCGGCTGAATGGGGATCTGGTGCGTGAGCTGCTGCCCCATCTCTCTCCAGAAGAAGGCGACCAGCTTGCCATTGATAAAGAAGTCCGTTTTCGAGAACTGGCGGCGTCGCAACTCCAGCCGATGCCGGGCCTTGCAGATCTCTTGACCTGGATTCGCCAGCGCCAGATCAGCACGGCGGTGGTGACCAACGCGCCCCGCGACAATGCCGAGTTTATGCTGGGGGTGCTGGGGTTGGACAACACCTTTGACCGGGTGATCATCGCGGGAGAACTGCCACGCAGTAAGCCCGACCCTTTGCCCTATGAGACGGCGATCGCGGATTTTGGCGTCTCCCCAGAGGCGGCGGTCGTCTTTGAAGATTCCCAAACGGGCATCCACGCAGCGGTGGCGGCGGGGATCACCACCATCGGCGTGGCTTCCACCCATGCCCCCGCTGATCTCTATCGCTATGGGGCAAAACTGGTGATTCAAGACTTTACTGATCCGGCGCTCCACCAACTAGGGCTGCTGACCTAACGCTTCAGCGTCTCGTGATTGGGGGGCGCGATCGCATCCATCCGTGCCGCGCGAGTGACGTATCGGCACTGGGTTCGACACTGGATGACGACCGTTAGGCACGCCAAAAGAAGACAACTCCCCCGCTGAGGATCAGGTCACCCCCAACGACACAAAAGAGAATGCCGAGCCAGCGCGCCACGAGCACGCCAGATCTGAGGGAGGCCACATACTCTGCCTGGGTTTCAGCGGTGACGGTGTGGGCATCAATGCGGGCGGGCTGGTCGGCGGTGGCGGTGGCGGCGAGCTGGCCCATCACAAACACGCGATCGCCAACGGTAAAGCCCAGGTAGCGCCGTCCGTTGGCTTCGTGGGTCGTGGTTGTCGTGCGGATAGAATAGCCCTCCGTCAGTTCCACTTGGCCACCGGGAATGCTGAGCCACAGCGGCGGATTGTGGATGGCGTGTTTTTCCCACTCGGTTTCGCCATCGCGCGTAACTCGCGCATATTCCACATAGGCGACAAAAGACTCAAAGGCCAGGGGGGTGAGATCATGAATGACCCCCTCCACCGCAACCTCAACGCCGCGTTCTTTCAAGGTTTCCGCCGTTGCCAGACGCAGCTCTGCGGCAGATTCGGCCTGGCGGCTGAGGTTAGGGGGAACTAACACCGCGACGAGACTTCCTGCGATCGCAAAGGGCAGCCCAATGCCGGCCAAAATTCCAGCTACCATCCTGCGATCGCGACCTGTTGCCATCCCGACCTCACCCGCGCAGACACGCCATGTTAACCGCCATAATTCCAGCCCGTACTTTCCAACAACAGGGGATCACCATCGCGATGGAGCGCTGCGCCCACCACTTCGCCCACAAACACGGTGTGATCGCCATGCTCCACGCTGCCGACGACACGGCATTCCACATAGCCCAGGGTGTCTGTGATCACCGGACAGCCCGTTTCCGGCGCTTCATAAAACTCGATGTCCTCAAACTTATTGCCCACGCGACGCAGGGGCTTGAAGAAATTTTGCGCCATGTCCTTCTGTCCCGCGTCAAGAAAGCTCAGAGCAAAGACACCGCTCGCCTTGATCATGGCGTGGGAGGTCGAGTCATTTTTGACACAATTCACCACCAAGGGCGGCTGAAAAGAAGCCTGCATCACCCAGCTTGCGGTAAAGCCATTCATGTCGTCGCCATTGCGCACTCCGCAGATGTAAAGCCCATGGGGAATTTTGCGGAGCAGGGTCTTTTTCGCTTGTTCGTCCAGCATGGAATAAGGAGGGTAAGCTGCTTCCCTATCTTACCGAGTCGTGCCTTGGGGCTGTGATGCATTCCCGCGATCGCCTTACCCAATCTACCCCGCCCCTTATCCGGCAGCTTGGGAGTCACGAACACCAGACCCCGGATCCTCATTCCCACAGCAAGAGGCTGGGGGATGAGCCACCGGGGATAGGGCAGCGGGAAGCTGTCTCGCCTCGGTCACCCTGGCGTCTTAGGCCCGCGCAACCCCCGCATCGCGCGCGGCCTGTTGCACGGCTGAGGCCACTGCCGGAGCGACCCGCTCATCAAACACAGAGGGGATGATGTGCTCGCGATCGAGCTCGTGGGGGCTGACGAGGGAGGCGATCGCGTGGGCGGCTTCGAGATACATCGACGTGGTGATCGCCTCAGCGCGCGAATCCAACGCGCCCCGCAATACCCCTGGAAACGCCAGCACGTTGTTGATCTGGTTGGGATAGTCGCTGCGCCCCGTGGCCATCACCGCCACCCAATCCGTCACCAGTTCGGGTTGGATTTCGGGAATCGGGTTCGCCATGGCAAACACGATGGGCTGTGCCGCCATGGACTCTACCATGTCTACCGTGACTGCGCGGGGCACACTCACGCCCAGAAACACATCGGCACCTTTGAGCGCATCGGCCAGGGTGCCGGACTCATCTCCGGCAAATTCCTGCTTTTGGGGATTAAGGTCGTCGCGATCGCGGGAAATGATACCCCGAGAGTCGCACATGAAGATTTGGGTGGCTCCGGCTTTCTGCAACAGTCGCGCGATCGCAACTCCCGCCGCACCTGCACCATTGATCACAATGCGAATGTCCGCCATCGCCTTATTCACTAGCTTCAGCGCATTGGTCAGCGCCGCTAGCACCACGATCGCAGTGCCGTGTTGATCATCGTGAAACACTGGAATATCCAGCTCACGCTGGAGCCGCGCCTCAATCTCGAAACATCGCGGCGCGCTGATGTCTTCTAAATTGACGCCGCCAAACACCGGAGCAATGCGTTTCACCGTTTCCACGATTTCATCCGTATCCTGGGTGTCCAGGCAAATCGGGAAAGCATCAAGCCCCGCAAATTCCTTAAAGAGCAACGCCTTGCCCTCCATCACGGGCAGCGCCCCCGCTGGCCCCAGGTTGCCCAGACCAAGGACGGCACTGCCATCGGTGACGATCGCCACTGTGTTGCGCTTGATCGTCAGGTCATAGACGCGCTCGGGATCCTCCGCGATCGCTTTGCAGACGCGCCCCACTCCAGGTGTGTAGGCCATTGCCAGATCATCCTGGTTGCGCACGGTGATCTTACTTTCCACCCGAATTTTGCCGCCATCGTGGAGCTGAAAGGTGCGATCGGCCACAGACAAGACCTGAATGTGACTCAGTGCCTGCACTGCGATCATAATTTCCTCGGCATGTTCGCTGCTGGCCGCGTCCACGCTCAGCTCGCGCACGACGCTCTTGCGCGTGCGTTCAATCAGCCGCACATCGTCTAAGTTGCCCCCTGCCGCCGCGATCGCTTGGGTCACTTGAGCCAGCATCCCCGTCTGATTTGGAAGCTTGAGGCGAAGGGTCAAACCGTAGCTGGAGTTGGGGGTCAAGTGAACCATAGTGCCTGTGAGGTGAAACGAAGGAAGTGAACGGGGCGAGCGGGCGATCGCCCGACATCAACGCCATGTTAAGCCGAATTGGTAGACGCGCTCTGCCCCTGATCCCTAAAGTAAAGGAATCCTAACGGGGGCAGACAGAGCCCTAGGATGCCCTAAAGTATCGTTGCGCGATCGCCCAAAAACGATGCCCAGCATTTACACCGAAATTGAAATCAACGCCCCCCGCCCTGTGGTTTGGGAAGCCCTTATTCGCAAGGATGAATGGCGACGCTGGAACACCTTCCTATTTGATGCAGATCCTGCCCTTCCCCTCCGCCAAGGTCAGGAGGTGTTTCTCAGCATCCGCCGCCTTGAGGAAGATGAAAGCACCGATTTTGAGCCCGTCGTCACCCTGGTACAGCCCGAAGTGTGCCTGCGCTGGTTTGCCACCATGCCTGGCTTCAAAAGCGAGCATGTTTTTGAGCTGCAAGACCTCGGCCCCTCGCGCACGCTGTATATCCATCGCGAACGTTTTACGGGGCTGCTGTCGGGCCTGTTTCTGACCTTCATTCGCAACGACGAAAAGCGCGGCATCCAGCGCATGGCCCGACAACTCAAGCGCTATGTTGAACGCCGCGTCTACCGCGAATATCGCCGCGAAAAACGCAACGCCTGAGAACGCTATCCCCAAATCAAAAGCAGCGATCGCAACCAGAATATCCTCGGCTGCGATCGCCCCATCTCGTTCCACCCTTGAGTGAAATCTCTACCTTCCAAAGGACTCGAGGCGCTGCTGATTTTTAGGATGAATGACCCACCCTGCGGGAAGCCGCAAAGCGTCTACATCCCAAACTCTTCTCCCCAGGGAGAAGGGCTGAAAAGGCAGCTTCCCTATTCCCTCGGGCGAGGGCTCGGGTCAGGGGCTCAAGAGCGTTCATCCCCAGATGCAGCAACGCCGAATTTGAATTACGGTCTTTGAATTTTGAATTTTTTGAATTTCACGTCATGCCGTACACGACACTCGCCGTATCACGACACTAATTGTTATAGGGCTCGTCTACAAAGCCCATTTCAAAAAGCTGTTGATAGGCGCGTTGCCCCAGATCGCGAGTTGGCTGCTGGCTGCGCAAAATCTCCATGAATAAGGGCACGGCCTCAGCGGGCCGGTTTTGGGTGCGATAGAGTAACGCTAACTGATAGGTGGCTTGGTCGCGACGCTGGGCCGTTTCCAATGCTTTTCGGCGATTGCTGGTGTTGGCGCGCCCATCAACCCCGACAAACATGGCCGCAAGTTCTTGGTAATAGGTGGAAAGTTGGTTGTATAGCTCGCGGGCTTCTTGGAGCTTTTGAATGGCCTGGGGATAGTTTTGGCTGGCGATCGCGGCGCTGGCTTCTTCAACGAGCTGATCCGCTGCGGCAACGCTCAACCGCCCAGTGTTTTGGGCGGCAGGGCGCACCTCATTGGGAATCGCATCCTGCGCGATCGCAGGGATACCCATTGCGCCCAAGAGCCCGGCAGCCAGCACACCGCCACCAAACCAGCCAACCAGTTGAGACACTTGGGGTCGTTGAAGCGCACGCATAGAGTAACCTTGGATGTTGCTAGGGGGAAACAAAACACTGGGGTATCTTATCATCTCGACTATGGGCGCAACTCCCCTGATGCCGGGAGAACCCGCGTCACAGTTCAGTCCAGCCCAGGGCCAATTCTTCACCACGCTCAGCCCGTTGGCACAGAGTAAAAGGGCTGATACGGGCCGATTTAGCCTTGGAGTAACGCCAGTTGAGACGACGCCGTAATCCGATAGGTTCCAAACCATGACCCAGGGCGATGTTGGTGCCATGCCGCCAGACCCCACAGCCGGGCTGGTATTGCAGCGCGGTGGTGAAGAGTTGCCGCTGATCAAGGTGGGCGATCGCTTCACCACCCGCCTCAGCAGCCCAGAAACCCTTGCCACCCTACAGGCCAACTTGGTATACGACGCTGTGCGCCCTGTCGCCCAGGGGCAGTTGATCGAGTGGCAGGTCGCCCCCGATCAGCTTGAAGATCAGCTTGCCCAAGCGCGGCAAACCCCCGGCGTACGCTTTGCCAGCCATGTGTATCAACTGGCGACCAGCGCTGAGGCATGGCTGTATTTGACGGAGCAGATCACCGTGCAGTTTGCGCCGGGGATCTCGCGATCGCAGGCCACCGCGATCGCCCAAGCCGAAGAGCTGAGCGCTGGGGAACCTCTGGCGGGCATTCCCAACACCAATGTGTATGAGGTCACCCCCCAAGCACGGGACAACCCCATCAAAATTGCGAATCGTTTGATGGCCCAGGTCGCAGTGTTGACCGCCGAGCCCAATGTTGTGGTGGCCTCGGAGTTGCTCTATCGTCCTGAAGATCCGCTCTATCGGCAGCAGTGGCACCTCACCCCCGTCACCGGGGGCAATGTGCGCAGCGACGCCCACATCAGCGTCGAGTCAGCGTGGGACTTGACGCGGGGCGCACGGTCGATCGCGATCGCCATCAGTGACGATGGCTTTGACCTCAGCCATCCCGAATTGCAGGGCATAGGCAAAATCGTTGCCCCCCAAGATCTCAAACTGCGGGATGCGGTGCCTCTGCCCGACGACACGGACGAAAACCACGGGACGGCCTGCGCCGGACTCGCGATCGGCGAAGAAAATGGGGTGGGCATTGTTGGGGTGGCACCAGGCTGTAGCGTCATGCCCATTCGCACCACAGGCTTTTTGGATGATGCCTCCATTGAAGGCATTTTTCACTGGGCGATCGCCCAGGGAGCCGCTGTCATTTCCTGTAGCTGGTCAGCAGCAGCGGTGTACTTTCCGCTGTCGCTGCGGCAGCGGGCCGCCATCACCCGCGCGGCTACCGAGGGGCGCGGCGGCAAGGGCTGCGTTGTTGTATTTTCGGCAGGGAATGCCAATCGCCCCGTCAGCGGCACCGTGCAAGAAAACGGCTGGCCCCCCGACACCATCCAGGGCTCGACCCAGTGGCTCAGCGGCTTTGCCGTCCACCCCGATATCATCTCCGTTGCGGCCTGCACGAGCCTGAATCAAAAAGCCGCCTACAGCAATTGGGGCACCCACATTGCCCTCGCTGCCCCCAGCAACAACGCACCGCCGTCGATGGCACTGCCCAAGGTGGGCACCGTGCCGACGGGGCCAGCCATCAAGCAATCGCTACCGGGGCGGGGCATGGTGACGAGCGATCGCACCGGGGCCGCAGGCTACAACAACGACGACTACACCTACAGTTTTGGGGGAACCTCTAGTTCCTGCCCGGTGGTGGCTGGGGTCGCAGGTTTGGTGTTGTCGGTGAATCCAGCGCTCACGGCGCGCGAAGTCAAGCAAATTTTGCAAGACACCGCTGACAAAATTGTGGATACGAACGCCGATCCCCAATTGGGTACGCGCTTTGGCACCTATGACCACAACGGCCATTCCCAATGGTTTGGCTATGGTCGGGTAAATGCGTTTCGGGCAGTGGCCGAAGCGCGAAAGCGAGCCAACCGTCCGCGCCCGGTGGCGGAGCGCATCACCCTCAGCAACAGGGTGGAACGCGCCATCCCCGATGACGGGCCAGCGGGGATCCGCTCTGTGCTGACTTGTCCGCAGCCGGGCACGGTGCAAGACGTGGTCGTGCAGGTGCAAATTCGGCATCCTTTTCCCAGTGATCTCACCGTGCGCCTCAGGACGCCTGCGGGCCTGGATCTGCTATTGCAGGGGCGATCGCTGGGGAACCAGTCCGAGATTGACGCCACCTATGACCTCGCCAACACGCCAATCCTTAGCCAAGCTCTCCACAGTGCAGCCCAGGGAGATTGGCAGCTCACTGTGCGGGATCATGCGCCCAGTCACGCTGGGGCATTGCTCGGGTGGGAACTCACCCTCGCCCTGGGGTAAACGCATGGAAGCGACGGAGTGAAGGGATGGATCAACACGCCTACAGATGATCAACTGCGATCACCCTGCCCAAGCTTGATGGCGAATGTACTGCGCCCAATTGCGATCGCGCCCGTGGTTTCTCAATTTGCCCGATCGATTTGCTTGATTTAGATTGACTCAACTTGCCTAATTTGCTCGATTGACTCGACTTGCCCGACTCAGCCTAGGAGGCAGATCCATGACGACAACTGAAATGCAGCCCCATGCCGTAGTGCCTGCGCGATCGCAGCCCGAACACCATTGGCTCCATCAGCTCATCGGCAATTGGCGCGATGAAATTGAGGCCATGATGGGGCCAGACCAGCCCCTAGAAACCATGACCGGAACAGAACAGGTGCGATCGCTGGGCGAGCTGTGGGTGGTGGCCGAAGGGCAGGGAAAACTGTGTGGCGATGAGATGACCACGACCCTGATGACGCTGGGCTACGACCCAGACACCCAGCGCTACGTTGGCACCTGGATCGGCTCGATGATGGCACATCTCTGGGTCTATGACGGAGAACTGGATGTAGATCAGCAACGGCTCACCCTCAGCGCCCAGGGGCCAGCCATGTCTGGTGAAGGAAAAACGGTTCACTATCGCGACGTGATTGAGCTACAAAGCCGCGATCGCCGTACCCTTATCTCCTATGCATTGGGCGATGATGGTCAGTGGCGATCGTTCATGACCGCAACCTACACACGCCGATAGCGGATACATCGCAGCAAAATCGCCCGGCATACAGCGTTTTCTGGCTTGGTGAGGTGCGCTTCATCTCCGGATGTCAATGGTTACGTGGCTGTTTTTGCGCCTCACTGGCCTCAAAAACGCTGCATTATGGCTCCGCTCCTTGCCCCATCCCCGCTGTGACCCGTCTCGCCCTTCCCCTGGGAGGGGCTTTTTTATGAGTTGTCTTCTTCGGGGTGTCCGTAGGGATATTGTCACCGGGGCATGGACACTGGGAATCTGGGCGATCGCGGGGCTGCCCCCCTTCTGCCGCCAGCAACCCGGACTGTCTAGGGCAAGTCATCAATTGAGGGTGAGACGCTTGCCCAAGAGACAGGTTTTGTTTTTGTCGTCCTGCTTCAGAGAATTGGTGTAATTCGCCGCCAAAATCAGCAACCTCCCAAATCCTTACGAGATCTTGGACTTGCGAAACCCTGACAAGATGAGCATTGTGGCAGGAAACTGAGGGAGAAGCTACACCGAACCTTGGCGCGGTTCCAGCCCGCGACGCCCCTGACCTTGACTTGTGTTAAGGGGATCCGCAGAATCGGTCACGGTTTCGGTTCTTCTGCTAAAACCATCTGAAAGGGGGTTTTGAAAAGCTCAGCATGTATATCCTGAATCCATTTACCTGCAATCGTCTCAAGCGCTTGCCCAAGCATCCCGTTGTGTGGGAGGGCGATCGCCGCCCCATTCTGGCGGGAATGCTCGAAAACTTTGGCTACGAGCACGACAACTTTGACGACGGTGACGCCTACGACTGCATTTTGTGGGTAGATGGGACTGAAGGCGTGCTGCGGGCCGTGAGTATCGTCCCCGCAGACACAGGGCCAGAGGCCGTTGCCCGCACCCTATTGCAAGCGATGGAGCATCCCCAAGGAGCCATGCCCGCCGGTCGCCCCCACACGGTTTTGGTGCGCGATCGCGAAATTCAGTTTTTTCTGCGCGGTGCCCTGCAAAACCTAGACGTGAACATCGAGCACACCACCAAGCTGCCCATCATCGACGAAATTTTTGACAGCCTGCACCAGCCCACCGAACCCGCCGTTTCCCCTTTGCCCGCAGACTGGGTCAGCGCCCTGCACCGCGAAGCCCATCGCCTGTGGGACAACGCCCCCTGGAACACCCTGGCAGATCACCAAATTCTCAGCATCACCCTCAATCGCTGGGAACTGGACTCCGTCTATGTTTCCGTTTTGGGCATGGCGGGGCTAGAGTATGGCGCACTGTTCTATCGCTCCCTAGACTCCCTCACCCAGTTTCGCAAAGCCGCCCTTGCCGTTGAGCGATCGACCCAGCAAATGCAGCAGGCATTCTTCTCTCAAGACTGCCTGTTTCTCAACTTTGAACTGATCCGCGACGAAGAGTCTACACCACTGCTGCCGCTGCCGTGGATGCAGGCAGCCCCTTCCGCCATTGAGCCAGAATTTGGTAGCCTGCACCCCCTCGAAGGGCTACGCAATACGTTGGAACTGGAGGAAGCGGCGGCGCTCTGGGTTTGTCTGGAGGGGTTGAATCGGTTTTTGGAAGCCCACGAGCGCAAGCTGGCCCGTGCGAAGTTTCCCACCTTGACGGCCCAGTATGACGTAACGGACCCCATTACTGGGGAAGCGCTGACAATTACGGTTCAGACCTGTCCAGACCTGACTCAGAAAATTGAAGCGATGGAGGATGAGGCCGAGGCTGCTCAAGTTAGGGACATGATTGTTGTCCCCAGATTTCAGGATGACCTTGTGCCTGAGGGCTCAATGGTAGCCCTGCGATGCATGGAGGTGGAGATGGTGGGTCTGTTGCGGGGCATGGCATGGTATCAGGCCGAGGCAGGAACGCCGCCCCCTGAGCATCCGTTTCCGATTATTGTGATTCAAACGTCGCGCCCTAAGGCGAAGACGATCGCCCAGCGCATTCGGGATGAGGGCGGTGTGCAGGGGCTGTGTTTTACACCCGGGCTAGATCCGATGACGGGGGAAAGTCTCCAACTGGGGCTGTTGCAAACCCAGGAGAAGACCTTTCATCTGCTGATTGAGCTATGCAAGGATGACCCCAACGATCGCGGGATGATCGAAAGCTGGCAGCGCTGGCAGCGTGATTATGGCGATCGCTGTGGCTTGGTGATCGCCAGTGGTATCACCGGAGCCGCGCGGGGCAATCCGGGCG
Source organism: Leptolyngbyaceae cyanobacterium T60_A2020_046 (assembly GCA_015272155.1). GTDB lineage: Bacteria > Cyanobacteriota > Cyanobacteriia > Phormidesmidales > Phormidesmidaceae > JACYME01. Next base: position 17,774 of record JACYME010000210.1, on the reverse strand, counting down.
TGCGCGAAACCGTAGCGTTTTTTGAGACGCGATCGCGATCGCCCCAAGACCTCAATCTTCCCCCTTTGCAAATGACCTACGCCCTTGATTGGGAGTAGCCGTAGCCAAGAATCCGGCAGGATACAGCACAAGCGCAGGGCACCCAAGCTCAAAACAGATTCCCACACCGCCCCGGCACCAGCGGGAAATGACGGAGAAGCGCCGCGCAAACGCACCGTAAACATTAAAATGTGTAAAGCATTCGTCTTGGGATCAGAAGCAGCAGATGCGAGTTGCCATTGTTGGTGCAGGGTTAGCGGGGCTATCTACCGCTGTAGACTTGGTAGACGCAGGCCACGAGGTTGAGATTTTTGAGGCGCGGCCCTTCGTGGGTGGCAAGGTGGGAAGCTGGGTTGATAAAGACGGCAACCACATCGAAATGGGCCTCCACGTCTTCTTCAACAACTACAACAACCTCTTTGCGCTGATGCGCCGGGTTGGGGCCTTTGAAAACCTGCTGCCCAAGGAACACGTCCACACCTTCATCAATCGCGGCGGCGACATTGGCACTCTAGATTTTCGCTTCTTGTTGGGGGCTCCTTTCAACGGCCTCAAAGCCTTCTTCACCACGGGCCAACTGACGCTAGGCGACAAGCTGCAAAACGCGATCGCCCTAGGCACCAGCCCCGTCGTCCCCGGCTTGGTTAGCTATGAAGCGGCAATGAAATGGATCCGCGCCCTCGATCGCATCAGCTTTGCCGACTGGTTTCGTGGCCACGGCGGCTCCCAAAACAGCCTCAAGCGCCTGTGGGATCCCATCGCGTTGGCCCTGGGCTTCATCGACACCGAGCACATTTCCGCTCGCTGTATGCTCACCATCTTTATGATGTTTGCGGCCAAGACCGAGGCATCGCGGCTGAATATGCTGGCCGGGTCGCCCCACGAATACCTGCACAAGCCAATTTTGGACTACATCCAGGCGCGCGGGGCCAAAATTCACACCCGCCGCCAAACCCGCCGCATCTTGTTTGAAGACACCGGCGACAAAACTCGCGTCACCGGGCTCGCGATCGCCCAAGGCGACACCGAAGAAACCATCACCGCCGACGCCTACCTCGCCGCCTGCGATGTGCCCGGCATTCAGCGCCTCCTGCCCGAAGCCTGGCGACGCTGGCCCCAATTTGACAACATTTACAAACTGGAAGCCGTCCCCGTGGTGACGGTGCAGCTCCGGTTTGACGGCTGGGTCACTGAAATGGCCGATGAAGCCAAGCGTCGCCAGGTACAAGAAGCGGCGGGCATTGACAACCTGCTCTACAGCGCCGATGCCGATTTTTCGTGCTTTGCTGACCTGGCGCTGTCGAGCCCGAAGGACTATTACCGCGAAGGGCAGGGCTCTCTGATGCAGGTGGTGCTCACGCCGGGGGATCCCTTCGTCCCGATGAGCAGCGACGAAATCGCCCAGCACGCCCTCAAACAAATCCACGACCTGTTCCCCAGCTCTCGCGAACTCACGATGACCTGGTTTAACGTCGTCAAGCTGGCCCAATCGCTCTATCGTGAAGCCCCTGGCATGGATCCCTATCGGCCCAACCAGGTGACGCCAGTGGAAAATTTCTTCCTCGCGGGCAGCTACACCCAGCAGGACTACATCGATAGTATGGAAGGGGCAACCCTCTCTGGAAAGCGAGCCGCCGCTGCCATTCTGGCGCGGGTTCGCTAAGGTTGCGTGGCCTGAGTTCGGCGGGCGCGATCGCGTCGTTCCCCCGTGCCCATCGATACCTTCTTCGTCCCTTCATTCCCCCCTGCTGATGACCTGGTTAGAACACAGCGTACTCGTGGATGTCGATGCTCCTGTCGAGCATGTGTGGGCTTTGTGGTCAGATTTAGAGCAAATGCCCCGCTGGATGAAGTGGATCGACTCCGTCACCATCCTGCCCGAAAATCCCGACCTGTCGCGCTGGAAGCTTGCCTCGGGCGGGTTTGAGTTTAGCTGGCTATCGCGCATTACCAAGCTCACCCCCCATCAGATTATTCAATGGGAGTCGGTGGATGGTCTGCCCAATCGGGGCGCGATTCGCTTTTACGATCGCAAGGGCAAGAGCACTGTCAAGCTCACCGTGGCCTACTCCATCCCGACCTTGATCGGGCAACTGATGGATAACCTATTTTTGGGCCGCGTGGTGGAGTCCACCATCCAGGCCGACCTCAACCGCTTTCGAGACTACGCGATGACGACCCAGACCACACCCCCGGAAACCTAACCGTCCCGATATTATGGAGACCCTGCTGCCCAGCCTCGTTTCAGCCCTGCACGGTCATCACCAACGGTTGACCGAGAGCTTGAGTCGCATCGACTGGCCCCGGCATCGGGCTTGGTATGGGCAGGTGGTGCTCAATCGGCTGATGGTGCTGCACCTGATGCAGACGGCGGGATTTTTGGGCCAAGGCGATCGCTGGTATCTGCACAACCAACAGCAGCAGCACGCCGGATCCTTCCACGCCAAGGTGCTGCTGCCCCTGTGTCATGGCGGCTTGTCGTGCCCGGAGGGCGATCGCGATGCCAATTTTCGGCAGCGGTTTGGGGCAGTCCCTTACCTGGGGTGTCGGCTGTTTCGGCCCCATCCCCTCGAACGGCGCTACCCTGACCTACACCTGGAGGATGAGCCCCTAGAGGCACTACTCGCCTGGTTTGCAGAAACGACCTGGCAGTTGACCGACACCACACCACCACATCCCGCCGGGATCACGCTGCCCGTGCTCGCCGCCGCCCTGGAGGCCCAGTATGCCCCTTGGGATCGAGCTGCCATCCTAGAACAGGCCGACCGCAGTCTGCGAGAACTCTGCGATCGCACCCTCACGCCTCACATCCTCACCCAGATACACACAGTGACGGGACGCTCGTTTCCCTCGATGTCAGCCTTGTTCGCGGCCCTGGATGATGCCCTGTGTGTCGCCCTCGTGACCCAAATTTTGCCCGCGACGACGGTGCTCGACCCCGCCTGTGGCACGGGCCGCTGGCTGATGCAAATGCTGGCAGACCTCTTTGAGATTTACGGGGCTTGCGTGGCCCATGCCCAGCGATCGCGGCACCCGGCCCTGAGAGCCTGGCTGCGATCTCGCCAGAGCGAAGCCCCCAATCTGGCCTGGAGCCTCAAGGCCCACCTCCTCATCCACACCCTCTACGGCGTGGATGCCTCCCCCGAAGCGGTGGAAATCGCCCAGATGCAGGGCGTTCTTGCGCTATTAGCAACGGTCACCCAAGCGGCTGACATTGTGCCATTGCCCCCGCTGGAATTTAACCTGCTGGCGGGCAACGCCCTTGTGGGGCTGATTCGGGTGGATGAAGCCAGCTTTGACCAGGTGGGATCACGGGGCACCAAGGCCACCGCCCCCAAGGCCGACGCCACTGCCTTGCAGGGCAACCTGCTGCAACCCCTCGCCGCCCAGACCTATCAAACCACCCTGGCGGAAAAGCAGATTCGCATTGAGCACTACCGCAGCCAAATGCGAGCGATCGCGGCGGAGGCTTTGGTGCCGCCAGAGGCCCAGATGGCCCTGCTGCGCGATCGCATCGAAACCCTGAACCACACCGCCCAGCATAAGCTCAACCAACTGTTATTCAATGAATTTAGCCTGACGCTGGGCATCCGCGCCCAGGAACCCCAGCCCACCGGGCGAGCCCGCACTCGGCTGCTCACCCTTGCGGATATCGAGGCGCTTCAGCCCTTTCACTGGGGCTTTTATTTCCACCGCGTTTTTGACGAAGCCGGAGGCTTTGCGATCGTCGGCACCCGCGCCCCCCAGGGCACCTTAGGCCCAAACCTAGAAACCTTCTATAACACCTATGTGACGATTTTCGAGCGTCATGGCATCTCCCTGGCAATGTTCAAAAAGTCGCGTAAGGCAGCTCTAGGGCAATCCCCCGAACTGGCCGCCGCCTGGGGACACTATGCCGCCCAGTTTGCTTACCTCAAAACCTATTTTTGTCGGAGTGATGCCTATCGCGCGATCGCACAAACCGGGCGATCGCTACCTTGGTCAGCCCTCTATGCCCAACGCTGCCAACACCTCACCCGTCCCAACGGCATTGCCTGCATCGCTGAACTGGAACCCGACACCAAGCCCCCTCGCTGGCACATTCGCCCCATCCTCCCCGCCAGCGGTAGAACCGCGAAGTCCTAAGCCCTGCCCCCTAAGGGCTCATCAATTTAATTCAGAGGCCCGATCATGGCTGGGGGATACCAATTCTCTGAATCAGAGCGTGGAACGTTTTCAGTTCTCCACGCCACCCCCCACCCCACGACGCATTCTCCCCTGAATTCCGACATCCCTCCCTCGGTCAGCACCCGATTGATACACTGGTCAGCACCCGATGCACGGCTTACCCCATGACCCAAACCACCTCTCGCCCCACCGACTCCCGTGTCGTTTCGGCCTCCGCCCCTCAAACATCCCTAGCGCCTGCCGTTTACATCGTAGGGGCTGGCCCTGGCGACCCCGAACTGTTGACCGTGCGGGGGCAGCGGCTGTTGCAGCAGGCTGATGTGGTGGTGTACGCCAACTCCCTTGTGCCCGAGCAAATTTTGGGCTGGGTGCGCCCGGACGCGGAACAGATTCGCACGGCCAGCCTCACCCTGGAAGAAATTGTGCCGCTGATGATCGATCGCGTGCGGGCTCAAAAGTCTGTTGTGAGGCTACAGTCTGGAGATCCCAGCCTGTATAGCGCCATCCATGAGCAAGTTCAGGTCTTGGTCGAGGCAGAAGTGCCCTTTGAGGTGGTTCCGGGAATTAGCGCTTTTCAGGCGGCGGCGGCGAAGCTCAATGTGGAGCTAACGATTCCGGGACTGGTGCAGTCCATCATTTTGACGCGCATTAGTGGGCGCACCCAGGTGCCCGAGACAGAGGAACTGGCATCTTTGGCGGCACACCAGAGCAGTCTGTGCCTGTATCTCAGTGCCCGCCATGTGGAGGCGGCCCAGGCCAAGCTGATGGAACATTACCCGGCTGAGACGCCCGTCGCGATCGCCTATCGAGTCGGCTGGCCCGATGAACGCATTGAGGTGGTGCCCCTGTCGGAGATGGCAGCAACCACCCAGGCCCACAACCTGATTCGCACGACGCTGTATTTAGTGAGTCCGGCTTTGCAGGCGGCCCCGGCGCGATCGCGTCTTTATAACCCAAGCCACAGCCATCTGTTTCGCCCTCGTCCTGCCCGCGCGGAATAAATCCACGCTTCGACTCAGCTCAGCGACAGCGGGCGGCAGCGCTCCACCCGTGCGCAATAATGAACATGTTTCGGCGATCGCGCCGAGCCTGACCCCAGGCCCAATTTCCCTGAGTCAGTCCTGGTTCTTGTGATGTTTGTTTTGAGTTTGCACTGCCCCCATGAATTATCTCGTGGCTGTTTTCAGCGATCGCATCCAGGCCGAAGCCGCCTACTCTGCCCTAGAAGCCACTCAGTTTGCCATGAAGGACGTGGCAATTTTGGGCAAAGGCTACCAAAGCGCCGATGAATATGGCCTCATCGACCCCGCCAACGCCGCCTGGAAACAAGTGCGTCTAATGATGGTGTGGCTGGTGCCCTTTGGCTTCATTGCTGGCTTTGCCTTCGACGCAATTACTGGTCTGGACACCTTTCCCTGGGCGGGCACCTTGGGCAACCAACTGCTGGGCGGGCTACTCGGCGCGGGTTCTGGGGCAATGGGGGCGTTTTTTGTCGGAGGCGGGGCGGGGGCGGCCCTAGGCAGCGGAGATGCCCTGTCCTACCGCAATCGGCTCAATGCGGGGAAGTACCTCGTCGTGGTGCGCGGTTCCGAGGGCCAAGTGCGCACGGCAACCCCCCTCATGCGCCAGTTTCGCCCAGAAAATATCCAGGGCTACCAAGCCCAGGAGTAGTCGATTGTATTCCGCGTCTGATCCGATGGAGGGCTCACGATGACCCAACGGCGGCTGATTATTGAGATGGGGATGGGGGTTGACCAACACGGCCAAAGCCCAACGGTGGCGGCAGCGCGGGCCGTGCGCAACGCGATCGCCCACAATGCCCTCCCCGGCGTGTGGGAGGTGGCGGGCCTAGCCCACCCCAATGAAATGCAGGTTACTGTGCAGGTGGCGGTGCCCTTTCCAGAGCAGGTGGATGAAGCGGTGGTGCTGGCGGTGCTGCCCTTTGGTCAAAAAACGCTGGTTTTAGAAGCAGGGGGAATGGTGGTTGCAGGTCGCGCGATCGCAGAACTCAACGACAAAAACGACGACATGTACATCGCCGTCGCCGCCGTCACCGTATCCATCCCAGAGTCTCGCCCACCGGCTCCGGCAGTGCCAGGGGATTCAGCTTAAGCTGCACTTTCCAGCCGCTAGGGAATAAATTGCCCCAGCGCATCGCAGAAGTCCGTTAAACCGGACTCATCCCCTTAACCCCCAGCCCAGATCCGAGGCCATTTTGAATGGACTTAAGCCTGTTGGCCGGGAATTTTGAAGTTCCAGCGGGTGACGGCGCGAATTCCGAGCTGACGTTAACCCAACAAGCGCGCCACCGTGGAGGGCAAGGACTCAGCAATCTACGGCGTGGCAGTATCGCGGCTGAGGGGATCTACCCAGACGATGGGGATGTGTTTTTCCGATTCGCGACCGCCCTGTTCTTGAATGATGTGGCTGGTTTGGGCAGGGTCAAAGTATCGGCTGAATTCCGCCTTGAGGCGCGAGGTTTGGATTTCTGCCTGCTCGACGGAAGCGTTGAGGTCGCGGAGAGCCTGCCGTTGGGCCTGATGGTAGGGCACCAGTTTGGCGACCGCGGAAAGGGCTACCAAACTCAACCCCAGGTTCACTGCTAAGCGCCCCGTCACTTCCCAGGCAAGGGCACGGTGGCGATGTTGGCGGGTGAGGCGTCGCCGACGGGGCGCGATCGCTCGCGATCGCCCAACGCGCGGTTGAGAAATCGCTGAGACGTGAGCGGGTTGTGGCAAACTCATGGACACCTCGAAATGGCCGCCGATGGAAGCTGATGCAGAGTGATGCGATCACCCGGCGCAATTGCGCCGACTCCAAATTCTGAGGGATCTTATCCCTTGGATTTGAAGTAGGGTATCGCCCCCTTGGAATAGAAGCAAAAACTTTGGATTTCTTCAAGCAGTCAGAGCAAAATCGGGCAAAAAATCTCCCCACCGCCCCGCAACCGAGTATCCGCAACAAAGCTGTGGCGATGGGGAAAAGGCGATCGCATTATCTCAAAGACTTGATAATGCGCAATGTAGAAGAACATCAACTCAAAGCAGACGCAACCCCGTTGGAGCACCGTCCTCAATTGACAGAATCTTCAGCAAAGTCCCTAGGACTTACTTGTACAGTTCAGTCGATAAACGCAGTGCCAGAAAACCAGGGATCAACGCCAGCGCGAGGGCAATAAAGACCTGAGTATCAGACAACATGGAAATATCCTTTTATCAAAAACGCCAAGTCAGCCTCAGCGAAGAGGCTGAATCAATTCTTGACCAAGACCTTTTGTTTCGCGCCGATCGCACCGGAACTGTTACACAGCGTAATGTTGCCCGATTGTCGATGCCCCGTCATCGTCCCCTAGGGTGCGTCATCAATTGATATCAGAAACCTTGAGGGATAAGCATTACCGCGCCCGCCTCAAGCAAACAGCCTAGAAGCTGAACCCCTTGCTATCTCTAGACCTGAACTGATAATTGATGGCAGCCCCCAGAACGTCGGTACAGAGCCCCGTTGCTCCTCAGCGATCGCCCCATCTCATCCATCAGCCCTAGGAAGAAACCGGATTGCTCACCACCCTGTATCGGTGCTCAAGCAGGCGAGAAGACTGACAGAAGCGCCATTTCCAGCGCGTCAACTCCAGGCACCTCGCGCCCACGGGGAGGTCAGCCGTGCCGATGGGCGGTGCCCCCGCTGCCACCGTCATGCCTCAGAAAATCGGGCTGAGCAGCCCCCCTTCCGGATTTCTCTACTCGCTTGGAGCCGCAGCGCAGCGTCAATCCCCCTAATTCTGGAGTTTTGGCGCAAAAAACTGGTGAATCCTGGCTGCATCCCGGAAATTCGTCAGGAAAGCTGGAATTTCAACTGCCAGTGGTCTAGGACACGCATTCGTCTCAAAAAAACACGCCATAATGAACAAAGTTTTAACAACTGTGGCTTAGAACCTGTGGTTTACCCCCTCGCTTCTGTGGTTAATCCCCCCATTCCAGACCCCACCCCGGAACAGAGTTTTGATCGGCAATTTAAGCGGCTACAGCAAGATGTCCTGCGCATGGGGGCGCTGGTTGAAAATTCCTGTTTGCTTGCCCGAAACGCCCTCTGCGATCGCAACCTCGACGATGCCCAGCAGCTCAAGGTGCACGACAAGCGCGTTGATCAGTTCTATCGACAGATCGAAATGGACTGCACCAACCTGCTGATGAATCCCCCCCGTGAAGCGCAGGATCTTCGCCACGTCAGTGCCTTCATTCAGCTCATTCGCGACTTAGAGCGCATTGGCGACTATGCCAAAGATATTGGAGAAATTGCGATTCAGCTTTTTCCCTACCCCAAGCACCCCGCCTTGGGTCAGGTACAGGTGATGATTGATCGCTGCCGCTCGATAGTCGCGCTCAGCCTGGTTTCCCTCTCCGATTTGAATGCCGAGGTGGGCCTCGACATCAAAGTCAAGGATGATGCGGTCGATAACGATTATGAGCAGCTTTACGAACAACTAGTTCACAATGCACGACCCGGTGAACCCATTGAGCCCACCGTATTGTTGGTTTTGGTGATTCGCTATCTCGAACGCATCGCAGACCACGCGACCAATATCGGGCGACGGGTGGCCTATGTGGTCACGGGCGAACGCAAGTAACAGCCTGTTAGAGTCAGGGCAATCGCCTCACCTCTCCCACGACCACAGACCTGAGTCGGCTCAAAATCGGTTAGCTCTGGCCTAGAGGTGCGATCGTGATCCGTCAGGAATGCCTTCCCAGGGGTGCAGAATCCGGTTGCCGAAACAGTTGCCTTATGCCCCGCTGTTTTCTCGTACTACCGTAAAACGGCACCACGGGGCTGAATCAGGTGTCATGCGTGCAACTGTCCAGATTAAGTTATAGTGATATCGGTTTCGGGCGACCTAGCCTGTATCCCTGGGCACTGGCTCACGTTTGGTAGGTTCTCATTCCTCGAACCTTTGGGACTTCGCTCACGTTTTGCCAAGCCATCGACCTGCTTCTGAGACGGGGATTCCCGGGCAACGGTTGATGGGGTTGGGTGATTTCTGTATAGACGCGATCGCAAGTTCCTTCTGGTTTGACGCGGGTGTCATCCCGTTGCGGTGCGCACACCCTGCCCGAGAATTCTCTGTCAAGGCTGCTCAGGACGATTCGGCATAGGCGAGAGTACACGCGAGTTGAGCCGTGCTTTCTCTCCGCTGCAAAAACCTTGCCTGGGCCAACTGTGACGCTGCTACCGATTTTCTGCACCGAACAAGGACTTGTCGCTTCATGAATTTTTCGATCGCTGCACTGCTGGCAAACTTCACCGATGGGAAAACCCTCACCCTCAAAACGCTCCAAAAAAAGCTGCACTGCAACGACGACGACAGCTTTCGTGATTTGCAAATTGCGGTGGACGCCCTAGAACGTATCGGCGTTTTGCAAAAGGATGGCAACAAGTATGAGCGCGTTTCTGAAGAGGGCGTGATTGAAGGCAAGCTGCGATGTTCGAGCAAGGGCTTTTGTTTCGCCATTCAGGACGATGAAGCCGCTGATGATATCTACGTTCGCGAAAGTCAGTTGAATACAGCCTGGAATGGCGATCGCGTCCTCGTCAAAGTCACCAAGGAAGGCAGCCGTCGCAAAAGCCCTGAAGGGGAAGTCAAACTCATCCTAGAGCGCGCCAATGCATCCGTTTTGGCCCGCGTCAAAATCGAAAAGGAAAACCAGTTCCAGGCCGTCCCCCTCGACGATCGCCTCTTGTTTGAAATCGCCCTCGACGGGTCAGAAGACGAACTCAAGCAAGCGGTGGATCAGCTCGCCCATGTCGAGGTGCTGCGCTATCCCCTTGGCCAAGAAGGCCCCCACGGACGAGTCGCCCAAATCCTTGGCAGCGACGCCGAAGCCTCCTCGGATCTCGACATCGTTTACTGCAAGCACGACCTGCCCCGCACCTTCCCAGAAGAGGTGCTCGAAGCCACAAGCGACCTCCCCACCAAGGTTCGCAAGGCTGACCTAAAGGGCCGCGTCGATTTGCGCGAAGTCCTCACCGTCACCATCGATGGCCCCAACAGTCAAGTCATTGACGATGCCCTCACCCTCGCGAAGGATGACGACGGCAATTGGCAACTGGGCGTTCACATTGCCGATGTGGCCTACTATTTTGAACTGCACTCCGCGATCGATCGCGAAGCCTACAAGCGCGGCACCTCCGTTTATCTCGGCAACGAAGTGATTCCCATGCTGCCCCCGGCGGTGGCCAGTTTGTGCTCCCTTGTGCCCGAAAAGGATCGGCTCACGGTGTCGGTGTTGGCGACGGTGAGCCCCGAGGGCGAAGTGCTGAGCTTTGAAATTCAGCCGACGGTGATTCAGGTCAATTATGGGCTGAACTATCAGCAAGCCCAGGCGGTCTTGGCCCGTGACAATGCTGAAGAACTCGAAAAGCTCGGGATGACTGCCGCCGACATCGACTCTCTAGCGCCAATTTTTGGGTTGCTCGAAGATTTGTTTGCCGTGAGCCAAGCGGTGCGTCAACAGCGGATGGCACGCGGTTCCTTTGAGCTCAACTTGCCCGAGCATGAGTTCCCTGAGGATGCTGATGAGACGCTGTCTACCTATGCCTCGCCCAAGTTTCAGTACGACGATGAAGGGCTGCTGGGCGTCATTGTGATGTCGTCGCTGTTGCCCGCGCGGATGATTGTCACGGAGTTTATGCTGTTGGCGAATCAGCTCGTGGCGACTCACCTCAAGGCACTGGCGGTGCCTGCCATTTATCGCCTACACCGCACCCCCAACGGCGCGGACGTGCAGGAGTTGGTCAAGCTGGCTGAAAATATGGGCATTCAGCTCCAACTGTCGGAGGAAGATGTGATTCGCCCCGCTGATTATCAGCGGTTTACGCAACAGTTTGCGGAGTCGGAATCTGAAAAGATTTTGACCTATTTGCTGCTGTCTACGTTTAAGCCTGCGTTTTACAGTGCCCATCCCGATGTTCACTTTGGGCTGGCGCTGACGGAGGGCTACACCCACTTTACGTCGCCGATGCGTCGCTACCCAGATTTGATGGTGCATCGTGTGCTCCATGCGGTATTTGACAAGGGCCGCGATCGCCGCTCTACGCGATCGAAGGATGGGGTTAACCTGCGCCACAGCAGTTGCCACGGCCAGATCAACTGGAACGTGCTGCCCCCTGAGCTGCATCACGACCTCGAAGATTACATCAGCCGCATCACCAATCCCCTGACGGAGCGAGAACGCCTCGCCCAGGATGCCGAGTCGGATCTGGAAGGGCTCAAGAAAGCTGAGTTTATGCGAGATCACACTGGGTCGGTCTTCCACGGTTTGATTACGGGCGTACAGTCCTACGGCTTTTTTGTGGAGATTGAGGAACTGCTGGTGGAGGGGTTGGTGCACGTCAGTTCCTTGAAAGATGACTGGTACGAGTATCGATCGCGCCAACAGCGGCTGGTGGGACGCAAAAACCGCCGTCAGTTCCGCCTGGGCGATCGCGTGGAAGTGCAAGTCAAGAGCGTGGACTACTATCGTCAACAGATTGACTTGGTCGCGGTGGGCGGTGGCAGTGAAGCCCTTGACGACGACGACCCCATGCTGGACGACGAAAACGGTAAAGCCTTTGAAGAGGACGATCGCGAAGCCGTTGCGATCGCCGCAGACGAGTCTGAGTAGGGCACGATCATCCCCATTGTGAGCCCACCCAAGATGCTGCCCTCCTCCCCTCACCCCCTTACCCTTGGCGTCACCGGTGCATCGGGGTTAATTTATGCCGTCCGCGCCCTCAAATTTCTCCTAGAGGCCGAAATTCCGGTGGAGTTGGTCGCCTCGCGGGCCACCTACCAGGTCTGGAAGGCCGAACAGGGCATTCAAATGCCTGCTGAAACCGCCGCCCAGGCCGAGTTTTGGCGTGAGCAGGCGGGTGTCCCCAAGCAGGGCGATCTGCGCTGCCATCCTTGGAGCGATGTGGGGGCCGCGATCGCCAGCGGATCCTTTCGCACCCTGGGCATGGTGATTCTGCCATGCAGCATGAGCACGGTGGCAAAATTGGCAGCGGGCCTCAGTTCTGACCTTCTAGAGCGCGCTGCCGACGTGCAGCTTAAGGAGCGCCGTCCGCTGGTGATTGTGCCGCGCGAAACGCCCTTCAGCTTGATTCATCTGCGCAACTTGACGACCCTCGCTGAGGCCGGAGCCCATATCGTGCCTGCCATTCCCGCTTGGTATCACCGCCCTCAAACGGTGCTGGATTTGGTGGATTTTGTGGTGGCGCGGGCGCTCGATTCGCTCGATCTCGATTGCGTGCCCCTGCGACGGTGGGAGGGGGGCGACGCGCCCGATCTTCCTTACCATAGGCATGAGTAAGGATGGAGATCACAGGGCGATGACAACTCCTCGGTTAGTGCTACTGCTGTTGGTGGTGTGCGGACTGGTGCTGTTCGCGGTGCAAAACTCCACGCCAACATTGTCGATCGCCTTTCTGGGGCTGCGAACGGCGGCGCTTCCGCTAGGCGTATGGCTCGCCGCCGCGATCGCCCTCGGTGCCCTCACCACCTTGGCGTTAACCCTGCCGTTGAGCCTGCGTCCGCGCCCCCGCACAGGCCAGCGCCGCCGCTGGAAAGTCCATCCTATCCCGCACGATCGCGCCTATCCCCAAGACTCGGCCAATTCACCAAACCCGCCCGCTGGGTCAGCCTCCCAGGGCGATTCTGGTCGCTGGGAAGTGCGCCCGGGGTTGGGCGATCGCCCCTCCCCGAGTCATCCCGGTTCTCCTCAACCTGACCGTTCCCGTGTCGCCGCTGAAGCCGCAGACGATTGGCAATCCTGGGAACACCGCTCCTCTCCGAGCCAGTGGGATGATTGGGGCCAAGCCAGCGCCGACGCGACCGAATCCGAGCGCGATCGCCGCCCCCGCCGCCAGCGCCGCGACACTGAGCAAGCGACAGAATCCTACCAGGAGCTCGCGAGTGGCTGGGATCCTCAGCTAGAAGAAGAACCCGTTATCGCACGCGGGGGTAGCACCGTCGATGACACCCTAGATGAGATTGCGATGGGCTGGGAGGACTGGGAGAACGATACTGCACCGAGTGAGACGGCCTACCGCTATCGGCCCGATTCCCAAGGCAGTGTTGATAATGTCTACGCCCCGGCTGATGCGGTAGACACGGACTGGGAGGCGGGCGATCGCACCCCTGATGGTCAGGTTTACGATGCTGACTATCGGGTCATTATTCCCCCCAATCGGGACCTTGATAATGGGGATGCATCTCAAGATGCGGGCGATCGCCCCTAGTGGTGCGTCAGCCTCAAACAATTGCGTGAATCTGACCTGGAAAAAACCAAGGTTTTGTACCGACCTTCTAGGATCTGCCATCAACTCAATTCAGGGTTCCTATCAGGCTGGGTTATCGCCCCTAGCAATCGTGGGGGGGCGGGTGCGGTAATCCTATCTGGGCAAACGTTGCAACATCAACTCATAACGCGCCCTAGGGGTCAAATTCCTGAGAGATGTCCGAGGGGGGCCGCGATCTCGGAGGATAGGTTCCCCACTGGGCCAGCCCCGTGCCGATTACAATCCCCACGCCACTAAAGAAAAGATCGCCCACGTCAAAGGTGCGATGGGAGGACATACCCTGGGCCAATTCTTCAACCAGGGTGAAGAGGGCAAACCCAAGGGCGAAGGTTGGTACTGACCAAGGGCGGAGGCGGTGCCCCCGGAAGACGCGATCGCCCAAGTATGCCGCCAGTGCATAGAGAATCAGGTGCCCGGCTTTGTCATAAAAGGGAATATACCCCAACACAGAGGGTAGGCGACCAGTGTAGGCCATCCACAGGGTAATGAGAAACATGCCTAGGTAAACTAGGGCGGCCCAGTTCCAGTGGCGGCGGGGCGCGGGCGTTTTTGACATGGGGAGTGGTCTCGACAGCATTGGGGTAGAGCTTCAGCCGATGGAAGGGACTTTACGCTCAAGTTGGTGACGGACAGATCCTGATTTACGCTGAGGTTAAGACATTGGAGCCTCTTGGCCTAGCGGGCCGGGATGGGCGATCGCCCTTGCCCTAGACTGTCCCGCCGTTTAAGCTGATACGCTCACCCCATTCGCGATCGCAGGCGGGCTGCCCTGGCAAGGTGAGCCCAGAGCGCGAGAATGGGGTAAGCTGATTCAGATTTCGGCGTTGCTGATTCCCAGGATGAATGACTCACCCTACGGGAAGCCGCAAAGCGTCTACATCCCAACCCCTTTTCCCTCGGGAGAAGGGCTGAAAAGGCAGCTTCCCTCTCCCGAGGCGCTACCGTGTACGCATATCTTGGCCCTCACACCCTCAATTCCCCTCTCCCCAAAATGGACAAGGGGGAGGCCGGACAAGACTTTCCGGCCCCCTTCTCCCTCCCTGGGAGAAGGGGTTGGGGGATGAGGGGCAAGCTCTATCCACAAGGGCTTCAGGAGTGATGGATACACAGTGGCCCGAGGGGAGAGGCTCGGGTGAGGGCCTCGGGAGCGCTTGTCCCCAGATGCAGCAACGCCACCACACCCAAATTTCTTTGCCCCCTGCCATTGCCATGTCTGATGTGCTGATTTCGCCGCCAATTCCTAAGGTGTTGCCTACCCCAGCTCGCCCGATTCGGTTGGGGATTTTGGCGTCGGGGAATGGTAGCAACATGGCCGCGATCGCCGCCGCGATCGCGGCAGGGCAGTTGCAGGCAACCCTCGAGGTTGTGATTTACAACAATCCGGGGGCCAAGGTCGCCGCCCGCGCCGCTGAGTATGGCATTCCGGCGGTACTGCTCAATCACCGCGAGTTTGCCAGTCGTGAAGCCCTGGATGCCGCCATCATTGACACCCTGACGGCCCACGGTGTCAATTGGGTGGTGATGGCGGGGTGGATGCGGCGCGTAACCCAAGTGTTAATCGATGCGTTTCCGAGGCAAATGCTGAATATTCACCCCAGTCTGTTGCCGAGCTTTCCGGGGGTGCGGGCAGTGGATCAGGCGATCGCCGCTGGAGTCAAAGTCGCAGGCTGCACTGTCCACCATGTGGAGCTGGCGGTGGACAGTGGCCCGACAATTATGCAGGCCGTGGTTCCCGTTTTGCCAAAGGACACTGCAACGACGCTCCAAGCCCGTATTCAGCAGCAAGAACATCGCATTTATCCTGCCGCGATCGCGATCGCCGCTGCCGCCCCCTCGTTCCACGCCCGCTGATCACGCGCCTCGCACCCAACCCCGTTTCCCCTTGGGGGCACACCTATGCAACTTCCCGAAGACCCTGATTCTCGGAGCCAAATCAATATCGTGCCGATGATCGACGTGATCTTCGTCGTGTTGGCATTTTTCATTTTGTCGAGCCTGTTTTTGACGCGCAACACCGGGCTCCCCGTCAACCTGCCCGAGGCCACCTCCAGCGAAGAAACGACCCAGCAACACACCATTACGGTGACGCTTTTGGCAAATGGGGATCTGTTTGTCGGCACCCAGCCCATCGCCCTTGATCGCCTGACCGAAGCAGTGCAGTTACGTCGCATCGGCGATCGCCCCTTTTTGGTGATCGTCCAAGCGGACGAACAGGTGCCCCACGGGCGCGTCGTTGCGGTCATGGATCGGTTACGCACGCTGCAAAACATTAGCTTGGGGTTGGCTACCGAGCCGCCCCAACCCCTGCCATCCTCCGCCCCAGCTCAATAGGGAATACTCCCGTCCAGACATTGACCTCAGAGGACAAACTGAATTTCCTTGCCCCATCGGAGCTTCGACCTTTAAGCAGGCACCAGTGAGTCAGACCAAAGCCCCTTCTCGATCAACCATTCCTGGTTAAACAGGCGCGACTGATATCGCGCGCCACTGTCGCACAACACCGTCACAATGGTGTGCCCCGGCCCCATTTGCTTCGCCAGCTTCACCGCTGCGCCCACATTAATGCCCACCGAGCCACCCATAAATAGACCATCTTTATGAAGCAGTTGATAAATCACCTGTAATGCTTCGTGGTCATCCACGCGAATCGCATCGTCGGCAGGGGCTCCTTCCAGATTCGCGGTGACGCGGCTGTTCCCAATTCCCTCAGTGACGGAGTTCCCCTCCATGCTAATTTCCCCAGTTTTGACGTAGCTATACAGGCCGCTGCCCATGGGGTCTGCAAGGACGCAACGCAGGTCAGGATTTTTCTCTTTGAGAAAAAGGGCTGTCCCTGCATAGGTGCCGCCAGTGCCCGTCGCCGCCACCCAAGCATCCACGGTGCCGTCCGTTTGAGCCCAAATCTCTGGGCCAGTAGTTTCATAGTGGGCGAGGCGATTTGCTAGGTTATCAAACTGGTTGGCCCAAATAGCATTGTCCAGCTCTTCAGCAATGCGCCCCGAGAGTTTGACGTAGTTATTGGGATCGCGATAGGGCACGGCAGGCACCGGACGCACTTCTGCGCCAAGGGTGCGCAGCATATCCATTTTTTCTTGGGACTGGGTTTCAGGGATGATAATCAAACATTTGTAGCCCTTGGCGTTGCAGATATGGGCCAGCCCAATGCCGGTATTGCCTGCGGTGCCTTCAACAACAGTGCCACCAGGGCTAAGCAATCCTTTTTTTTCGGCATCTTGAATAATGTAGAGCGCAGCCCGATCTTTCACTGAGCCGCCAGGGTTGAGAAACTCTGCTTTGCCGAGAATTTCGCAGCCGGTCTCTTCGCTAAAGCTGTTAAGGCGAATGAGGGGGGTGTTGCCAACCGTGCCGACGAAACCTTGTCTAATATCCATTCTGAAGTCCTGGAGCGTACCGATTAAAAGCTACTTCATCATCCTAAGGGGTGAGGGCAACTTACTGGATTGTGCGGGGAGATTTACGTTGGGTGCTGGTGGGCGATCGCGGGTGCATCTTGGGAATCAGTCCGCGATCGCGCGCAAGGTCACAATCATGCAACGATGGTTCAAGATTGCGTTGAGTCGTAACGTGATGATGCCCGATGATGTGATGTCTTTTTTAATTGGCGTTGGCCTATTCATCGCCTATCTAGTCTGGTCAGCCGCTACGGAAATGGGGACACGCTGGCCCTGGCGACGCTGACAATGAGACCGTGCTCTAATCATCGGGAAACTGCCAGCAGGCAATGGTTTCAACATTGCGGCTACCGCAGGTACACGTCACTTCCCAACTGGAATCAACCCATTCGCGATCGCACACGCGACAGTGGCACAACACATTATTATCATTCGCCTGGGTCAGGCCAAACTGCCACCGCTGCAATTCTTCCGGTGAAAAGTGGGAGGGGGTAGACATGGAGTATTGCCCAAGTGATGGGATGAACGATTAAGGCGAGGTTGAGGCGAGATTGAGGTGCGATCGCGGCATGGAATTCATAGCCACAAATCATTGAACTCCGCTAAGCAGGAGGCTGATTCGCGACACCAAATCAGCGCATGAAAGACAATTTCGGTAAAGGCAGCGTCCTTTTATCTTGAGGGTATCGCACGAAAGTCATCTCCGCGAATCCCAGCCCATTACAAGGGTTAGAGATGCTTCCAGTACCTCAACTGCAACGCGCCAACTATCCCCCAAAAACCCCTCCCCAAAAAGAACCCCGCCCCTGCACTAGTGCAGGGGCG
>JACYME010000113.1 GCA_015272155.1 Leptolyngbyaceae cyanobacterium T60_A2020_046 | reverse complement strand
GCGATCGCGGATAATGGCCCAGGAATGCCACCCGAGGTACAAAACCGCATCTTTGATCCCTTTTTTTATCACCAAAGGCATTGGCAAAGGCACCGGGATGGGCATGTCCATCAGCTATCAAATCGTGATCGAAAAACATCAAGGCAATCTCTTGGTCTTTTCCAAACCCGGTCAGGGTGCTGAGTTCATGATTCAAATCCCCGCCCGCCAAGGCGCGCGATCGCTCGTCCCAATCAGCTAGACGTGGGATGCACTAAGCGAATCTCCCATGTGTAACCCCCCTTATCCCACCTCCATCTCTATTGCTGGCTAGCCCTGCCCTTGCCAGCGCTGGATTTCTGCTTGAGCTTGCTCATGGGCAGGGGTGCCCGCTGGGACGAGCTGCGCCGCCGCGATCGCTTCTTGCATCCGTCCCTGGGCTGCCCGTGCCCGCGCAATCACCAAAATATCCTCACTCCATTGGGTAATGCGATCCTGCGCGGCCTGATATCCCGGCTGGTCGGGGGTAATCCGCTGCAACAACAAAATGGCTTCTTGGTAGCTACTGGCCTGCCCTGGCTGAAGGGAGTTTTGGGCCTGTTGGACAAGCTGTTGGTTGATTAGTTGGCGCTCCCACTGGGCAATGCGCTGTTGGGCCAACTGATACACCGCTGGGCGATCGCGAGGCACCAGGCGAGCCGCCGCGATCGCGCCACCAATGTCGCCCACTGCAGCTCGCCCCTCAGCGATGTCAAGAATAATGCGGCTCCAGCGATCAATATCCGCCTGGGCTTGCTCGTAGTAGGGGTCAGCAGGGGGAATTTGGCGCGCGGTTTCAATGGCGTCATTAAATAACGATGCCGAGACAGGCTGAATAATTTGCCGCGCCTGGTTCAGGATGGCCTGGTTTTGCTCTGCAGCTTGGGCAATTTCGCTATTGGCTGTCTGCCAGAGGGTTTCGTAGGCCCGGGTTTGTTGCTCAGGCGGCACCTGAGACAACCACGCTCGGGCTTCGCCATAGCGCCCCGCCGCGATCGCCGCCTCAGCCCGTTCTAGCGCCGTTGCACTTGCCGCCGTTGGTGTCAAGCCGCTGGGAAACAACCCCGACTCCGGTTCTGGTTCAGGCTCTGTCGTGCCCAGATTTTCTGGCGTGGGCTGCATCGCTTCGGTGGAGTCGCTTGGGGCTTCTCCAGCCTCGGGTGCGGGTGCAGGAGCTACCGCCGAAGGCGCTGGCTCGGGCGCTTGGGCGTCTCGGCCAAAGGTTTGAAACCGCAGCAACACACCGCCGAGCAGCATCACCGCCACCCCAATGAGTCCACCGACCCACAGGGCTGTGTTATTGAGGGCTACCCCAGGGGGCTGAGTGGATTTTGTGACCCGCACTAGGGCTGACTGGGGGGGGCTGGGAGGAGCCGCAGGTCGTGCTGGGGTGCCCGCTGCTGGGTTGGGCATCGAGCCCAAATCGGCAGCGCGATCGGTTCCGGCTGGTGCGGCGTCATTTCCGTGCCAGTCTTCGATCGCTCGCTCCGTCATCGGCAGATTGACCACCCCGTCCGGCGGCACAATCATCATGAATTTGTGAATCGCAGGCAACACGATCGCAGGGCTTTGGATCGGTCGCCAGTGGTGTTGGCTCAGCTCTGGCAGGCGTTCCTTCAGATAATCGGCCAGCAGTGCCACCGTCACACAGCCGTGGTAGCGCATTCCCTCCAAGATGGCTTTGGTGAAAAGACCGTGCCGCACGAACATGGTTTCGTGGGCGTATTGGTCAGGCTGGCACGATAGCAGCGTTGGAATCTCGAAGTTTTTTGCCAGTTCCAGGGTTTGCTGCCCAATGTTGTGATGCCCCACCGCACCTTGGCTGTGGTTCATATCAATGGCGAGCACAATCTTCTGCGTGGGGGCAGTTTTCAAGATCTCAAATACCCAAGATAGCGCGATCGCCGTTTCTCCGAGACGCTCAGGATCGCCATCCACGGGTAGCCAGTAGTCTTGTCCCGCCTCCGTTGCCCCATAGCCGCTAAAAAACACCCAGAGGAGATCATCCGCCTTCACCTGCTGCTGGCACAGCGTTTTGAGCTGGGTTTCAATCTCGATGCGGGTGGGATAGTGGGCATAGGGCTCGATCGCTGCTGACATATCCGTTAACAGCACACACTGGGCGATCGGGACGCCCAACTCGTCCACAAAAAAGTTGCGCATCCCAATCGCATCCGACTGTGCATACATCAACGGCTGCACGGCGGAATATTGGTTAATACCGATGAGTAGAGCCCAGTGGTTTGACATGTGATCGCACCGCCCCCAACTTCACGTCACCCTGGCTGCGTCTGTGCGCTCCAGGACACAACACCCACCCATCATAGAGGGCGTGACACCAGACGATACCACAGCCACATCAAAACGAACCAAGTTCTCGCCAAGGTCTGCGATCGCCCGTCCACGTCCTCCCCAAAACACCGCTCTCCACCCTACCCAAACGGCCCACCATCCCCACACTGAAAGCGCCTTACCCCCATCCCCCAAACCCACCACCCCCCAGACATCGGCCAATTTAATCGCGCGGAGGTCGCAAGGTGCAGGGAATGCCCTCGACCCAAGCAATCCGGCGATTTTGGGGTGCAAACCGGATCGCAGATCCTGCGCGATCGCCCATAAAAAAGCCCATAAAAAAGACTGGGATGCGAGTTGAGCATCCCAGCTCTCATAAACCTCACGATTCAGCGTGGAAAACTGCGCCCAAAGCCGCGCCTAGATCGACAGGCCCAGCTTGAGGCCCAAAGCCGCATGGGCCACCAACACCAGCATGGCAAAGGCACCCAGGTAGGCGTGAACCGATCGCAGCGCAGGCTGCCCTCCGCCAAACTTCGTCCCCGAGATCAGGCCATTGGTTGCCAAGAGGGCGATCGCGGCAGACCCCGTCCAAAAGTGACCACTCTCCAGAATGGGATGCCCCTGCATCACCAGCGACAATACCCCACCCGTATAACCCAGCGCGATGAACAAAAACATCATTGGAGCCAGCTTGCGGTGATCCGCCTTCGCCTTCACCGCAGCCTCAACATCCTGGGCCGTGCGACCTCGCCAGCCCGCCCAAGCCACGTAGCTGCCCAGCACAAACACCACAATGCCCATCATGGCGGGGTGACCCCAGTGGACGATGGGCTCTGGAATGCCAAAGCCCGCAAACCAATCCGCAATCGGCTGTAGCCATGCCGTCAACCGAGATGCCATAACCAAATATCTCCCCTCAACGTTACATGTCTTAACATGCCACATCTAGTTCGGTTCCGCAGCCTCCCAGCCCCGCTGGTGTTGACAAATCTTGATACCGCGTTTTTGAAGCCAGCGAGGTGCAAAAACAGATCCGTAACCATGCCGTCAGGGGTAAGATGCACCTCACCAAGCAGGGAAATGCTAGGCAAACACTCACCT
>JACYME010000230.1 GCA_015272155.1 Leptolyngbyaceae cyanobacterium T60_A2020_046 | reverse complement strand
CCCCAATAAAGGTAACGGCCCCAGCAATCTGTCGTACCACGACGGGAGGTTGTTTTTGCCATGCCCAGCGATACTGTCCGGGGAGATCGGTACGCTGGAAGTCGTAGCCTAGCGCCTTGAGTTGCTCAAGGTGGTCAGTGCTGTAACGTGGCACACGCGCAAAGGGCATGTCTCCGGTGGCGCGCTGGGGCAAGATGCGACGCCGCTGATAGGGGACGGTGTGCTCCCCAAAGGCGGTGAGATACTCGTCGCTGTCTAACAGCGCGTTGACAAAGCCGTGCAAGCCTTGGGTCGCCAAAACGACCGACCACGACATCACCTCGCGATCGCTGTACACCTCGCGTCCCAGCACGCGCTGCACACACATGCGCACAACCCGGTAGTTGTTGTTGGGGGCGTAGTTGCGGTCTTGAAAGGTAGAAGAGGTCAGGAGCCCGCGAATAAAGTCGCGCATGGTAATCTGCCCAGCCTTGAGCTGTGATTCTAATCGGGGCAGACGATTGCTCGCCAGAAGCTGTTGCTCATTAAAAATCTGTCGATAGGCCGCCCGAACGACGACCTCAACTTCACTACCATCCAGCAATGTATCCATACACAGCATCCGCGGCTGCTCATCACCAGGTACCTCGAAACCCTGTACACGCTGATTTTGGCTGGTTGGCTCATAGGTTAGCTGTGGAAGTGCCACAATGTTATCCCCTTTTTAGTGTTAGTAATTCTCAACAAGGTGTTTTTTTACGCAGGAGGCCACGATCGCGACCGACGCAACCCAGCACACCTTTAATTCTCTCGTCAGATAGATTGAATCCGAGAAAATTCAGGAAACCATTGATCTCGGTCTATTAAAAGGGCCAATGGACTTCCTAGAGCGCCGTCTTTGCTGAATCCTTAACGCAAAAATACCTACTGTCCACAATAGAGATCGAGGTGAAAATTGCTCGTCGAATCTTAATCTAATTCAACAAAGGCTGATAGTTCTCAATAAAGGATGCCGCGCACGGGAGAGATAGCTCGGGCGATCGGGCGCGTCTCCCGATTCCCTGGAAACCCCAATGTCTGCGGGTGGGTGCGGCCTGTGCTCGCGCCGGAAAATCTTAAGACACGATTCATCCCCAGAGCCCATCAGTAAACGGAACGACGTAGCCCCGCACCTGAATTCAGGTGCGGGGCTGCGGATGGGGCAATTAACCCATGAGCAAGCAAGCGCGGATTCTCGCGGCAGCGCACACGCCAGAGTGCGCCTATCGAGAGGGCGTATTGACGAGGGGGCTGGGCTGGGCGAGGTGATAGCCTTGGGCATAAAGGACACCGAGCTGCTTCACCGCGTGCAAAATCGGGATGCTTTCAACGCCCTTTGCAATCGTTTGAATGCCGCGATCGTGGCTCGCGCGAATAGCATCAGTCATGCGGGCTTGGGCCGATCGCCGGCGGGGCTGCACCCCCAAAGCATTGCTGAACTTCAGGTATTTCACTGGCATGTTAAGCACCCGCTGCTCAAAGCGATGGGGGTTCACGTCATCAATGATCAAGGGGCAGCCCAGTTCGTTTAGGGCTTGGGCAAAGTCGCGCACCTCGTCGGGATAGGCCACGATCGCGGCCTCGGGCAGTTCAAAGCAAAAGTGTTTCGCTGAAATGCCATAAATCGTGATTTGATCCGCAATGAAATTGACCAGGGTGCGATCGCGGGCACTGTCCTGAGACAAGTTGATGGAATAAATCCGCTGCTGGTCTAAGGTGTTTTGCCGCGCCTGGGCCTGCAGCAGTTGAGCAAACCTGCGGATGACCCAGCGATCGATAGTGCGCGTCAGCCCAAGGTGTTCTGCAACGGGCATAAACTCCCGGGGTGACACCAGCCCCTCCAATTCTGAAGTGGCTGAGCGATTCATCCGCAACAGCACCTCACAGTGCTGCTCGGCATCAGGACTTGCCGCGATCGGTAACACCGCCTGACTATGCAGCGAAAACCGATCTTCCTCAAACGCTTCAGTAAGTTGATTAACCCACTGATCACGCTGGGGCAAGGTCACCTTTGCCTGACGATCCTGACGCGCTTTTTGATAGGCCGTCTTGAGCAAAAAGAAGGGGCTCGCAACGGTGCTGGCTAGGTGGGCACGCTGACAGCTTGCTAACAAATCCTCCGACACGTCTCGATACTTGAGCCAGTGCAGCGCCAGCTTGCGAATATCGTTGGCAATGTAGGCCGGAACCACTAGGGGGCGCTGCCAGTCCTTGGTGCCCAGGAGGCGAATGTAGAAGCGGCTGAGGCCAATGCACTTTAGCAGCGACATCATGTAGTCTCGCTGCAAGCGACTGTTGGGAATCTCATGGTGAACCACCATGTCGGGGTTGTACCAGATCTCACCCCCAGCCTTCTGAATGTGCAGCACTGCTTCCAGATCTTCGCTGGCCAGCCCTGCGGCCTTGCCCTTGTTATTCAAAAAGAGCCGGGCAGGCACAGCATTTAACCAAGCCTCGCGGCGCACCACCAACCCGGCCCCCGGCGGCAAAATTTTGGTTTCAGGATCGTAACGATGGGGCTTGCTGCCGCGCTCAATGATGGCAAGGTAGCAGGCTAATTTATCAAAGTTTTCGGGCAGATCGCCTTCAAATTTGCCGTGAATCTGGCTTCCCCATGCGGCGGCTTGGGGATGGGTTTGAGAAAACTGGTAGGCTTGGGCGACCCAATCCAGAGCAGGGAGGTTGTCGTCATCCAGAAACGCGATGATTTCACCCCGGGCAACTTCAACCGCGCGTTGACGGGCGAAGGCTGCGCCTTGTTCTGGGGCAAAACGATAGGTGAGGCTCCCCGTGGCTCCCCAGTTTTGTTGGTAATCTTCGACGACGGCGCGGGTTTCATCCAAGCTGTTGTTATCGCAGACGATGACTTCCCAAGTAATGTTGTCGAGCCCTTGCTGCGATCGCAACCTTTCGAGCACGGCGGGCAGCCGCTTGGCCCCGTTGTAGGTCGGAATCGCAACGGTTACGTCCAAAGCTTGGACGGAGGGGGTTGGGGAATGGCGCACGCAGGGCTCCTGCAACAGTTGGGTTGACACAGTTTCAAACCTCACACAAAGAAGGGGAAAATACTGAAGCAATAACGCTTGAACCGACTGATTCACCGACCGACGTAAAGCGCGCCTGGCCCCGAGTTTCCACCTAAGCTATCCGGTTCAACTACGAGGCTGCCACATAACGCGAGGTAACTTTATGCTCTCTTCATAGGAAGGCGGGATGTTCGCGGAGAAGGTTGCCGAAAAGACGCAAAACACCCCGAGACAGACCAAATACTTACTGCGAGTGAAAACACGTCTATCCGTAGACCTGATGAGAGTGTAGCACGAGGATACTAGATTCTGCGTGTTAATACGGATATCTTGACAGTGCCTTGGGCTCTGATTCGCTGCCATCGCTGAATATCAAGGGGGTTGCCAGGTCGCGATCGCGTTCCATGGGCGAAAAATGTATTTAAAGACACATGAATCGGTCTTGCTGGCACCCAGTGAGGCTGTGTTGAAGCCCGGGTGGCAGGGCTGTGGATGATGTGGACGGTGCTGAGGATCCGCTGGGGCAAGACCTAGGATGATCTCCTCGCACAACATGGCTGGGTGGCTGTCGGATATCGGGCGCAAGTATGGCCGATCGCTACGTTGTGTATCGTTGTTTTGCAAACCTGGCAGATCAGGGGGAGGGGCGCGGGCTAGCTTAGAGAAAGCGGCTAGGGGGCGATCGCAATGACCACGCCAGAGGATGTTTTCCTACGAGCAAATCTTCGGTTTCGGCAGCGGGCGTACCAACGCTGGCACGAGAGCCAACTGAAACGACAAATTTTGCGATCGCAGATTGGGTTTCATGAAACGCCCGTGTCGCGGCCTGTAGCCTGCACGGGATGTCGGTTTTACCACGGCCACGCCTATGGGTTGCAGCGATCGCAGCGGGTGACGCTCGTGTGTGCCATGCATCCCTACGGCTGGCAAGCACCCGCCCCCTGCCCCGACTGGCAGGGCACACCCACGCCGCTCTCAGCCCAGGACGGGGCTGTGCCGTCGGAGGAGGCAGGCTCGGGGCAACGGTAGCGATCGCTAGGCTTCCGCCGATCACAACACAGGCGTAGAAATTGGCGTGGAAATTATTGAAGCAAATTCTGGCAGCGCTGGGCATAGATGGCCGCCACCGAGTCCTGCGGGCAGATATCCAAACAGGGTTGAAAGTGTTGCGCTGCTTCGGCATATCGCTGTTGGTAGAAGAACAGCAACCCCGTTTCAAAAAGGGTTTTACTCTCGAGCTTTGCCTCGCGCTGGGCGGGTGGGTCGGCCTCAAACACTTCGTAGACGCTGACAAATGCTTGTTTACCCTTGACCTGGACGCGATCGATCACCCGCAGCGCGTACTGATTCGGGTCCTCAAGCTGCATAAAGGTGTGGTGAGAAATCAGCAAGTTAGCGTCGTAGGCGCGGGTCATGCGCTCGATGCGGGCCGCCACGTTAACCGTGTCGCTAATCACCGTGCCATCCATGCGGTTGCGGCCCCCCACCGTGCCCAACATGAGCTGGCCGGTGTTGATGCCAATGCCGATGTCGATGGAAGGGCGTTGCTCGGCGCTGCGGCGATGGTTGTAAGCCTTGAGGCGATGGAGCATGGCAATGCTGGCCTGAAGCGCGTCATCTGCGCCCCGGCTAAACAGCGCCATAATGGCGTCGCCAATATATTTATCAATGAAGCCATGATTTTCCGCGATCGCAGGCTCCATGCGCGACAAAAAGGCATTGATGAAGCGGAAGTTTTCCCCCGGTGTCATCTGTTCTGAAAGGCTGGTAAAGTCGCGAATATCCGCGAACAGTACCGACATGTGATGCTCCACCTGATCGCCCAAATCCACATCAACAATGCTGTCCTTCTTCAGAAATTGTAGGAACTCACGGGGCACAAATCGGCTGTAGGCCTGGGTGATTTTTGACAGTTGCAGGTGGGTGCTGAGGCGAGCCACCAATTCGCTTTTTGAAATGGGCTTGGTGAGAAAGTCGTTGGCCCCCACGGATAACCCCTCGACGAGATCGGCGACCTGGTTCTTTGCCGTCAACATCAGCACGGGCAGGCGATAGGCAGGATATTGCTCGCGCACATGGCGGCACACTTCGTAGCCCGTCATGCGCGGCATCATTACATCGAGCACCATCACGTCGGGCTGCAAGCCATTGGCCAGCATGGCGAGGGCCTCAGGGCCGTTGCTGGCCTGCACGACGCGATATCGATTCAGGGACAGGTGATTCACAATGACTTGGCGGTTCACGGGTTCGTCATCCACCACCAAGACCAGAAACTCGTGTTGTGAGGGGTCAAAGTCTTCCCGGCCTGTGAGAATTGGGGATTCATCGTTGAGGTTGGCGGGATTGAGCAGGGTGGTGTCTGCCGAGATGGTGTCGAGGTCGGCGATCGCGCGGGCCTGGATGCCTGCCCCCCCTCGATCGCGATCGAGGGAACGGTTAACGCCAAATTCTGACGGCGCGATCGGCAAGGTAAAGGTAAACTGCGAGCCCACTCCCACCGCTGACACCACATTCAACGTACCGCCGTGGAGTTCGACGAGTTGTTTCGTCACCGCCAGGCCGATGCCCATACCGCCATAGAGACGACCGGTGGAGCCATCGGCCTGCTCAAAGGGTTCAAAAATGCGATCGATTTGGTCGGCGGCGATGCCGATGCCCGTATCTGAGACGGTGATGGCAAGGTAGTCGCCGGGTTGGGGCTCAAACAGGGAAATGACCGGGGCCGTATCGGGCACGGGGACGGAGGCGGCATCGGCTAATGGATCTGCGATCGCGGTGGCAACCAACGCCTCGGCATCTTCTGCACCGGGGTCTGAGGCTGTCGGTGGGGCAGGCGATTGTTCAGCGGCGAGCGATCGCGGTTCCCCATCCTCATCCACAATCGGCGGCGTGATGGGCGCGATCGGCCCGTCCTCATCCGTTTGATCAACCCGCACAATCCGTGCCGACACGCCGATCATGCCAAAGTCTGTAAACTTCACCGCATTGCCGATCAGATTATGGAGAATTTGCTGGAGGCGATTTTCATCGGCGAGGGCAGCGGGTAGGCGTGGCGACACCGCATTGATCAACTGCACCTCTTTTTCCCGGGCGAGGGGGCGGCTCAGGGTGAGCACCACATCCGTCACTTCCCGAATGCCGATCGCCCGGGGCTTGATGCTGACGCGATTGTGCCGGAGTTGCGAAAAGTCGAGAATGTCGTTGACGAGGGCCGAGAGGCGTCGCCCGCTGGCCACAATCATGGCCAGATTCCTCTTCGTTTGGCGGGGGAGTGGGCCACTGGCTCCATCAATCAGCGATTCTGCTAGACCGATGATGCCATTCAGGGGCGTGCGCAACTCATGGGAGGTATTTGCCAAAAACTCATCCTTGAGTTTGTCAAGGCGTTGAAGCTCTTGGTTGCGCTCCTCAAGCTGCCCAAAGGAGTGCTTAAGCTGGTGGGCCATCGACTGAAAGGCATTCGCCAGTTCCGAGAGTTCTTCAAAGCGGGCGGGCGGGATGTTTTGATCCCATTCACCAACTTCCAGTTTTTTGGCGGCGGCGTTGAGGCGCAGGATGGGCTGCACCACCCACCGGGCTGTAATGCCCGCGATCGCGCTGGCGACGATCAGCGACACCAGGCACAAAATCAGCGTGGTGCGGGTATTGTCTGTAATTTGCCCTAAAAAGTCTGACTCAGGGATAACGGTGACAATCAACCAGTCGAGTCCGCGCCCATCGCGAAAGGGCACCACCTGCACAAGCTGGCGATCGCGCCCCTGTCCTAGGGTGAGTTGTTGCACCCGAGCAATGCGATCGAGGGAGCCAAATTCATCGAGCAAGCCTTGGGCCGCGCTGCGAATCATGGGATTTTGGCTAGCCGTGGCATCAAGGCGCTGCTGCTCGCCCGTTTCCAGGGCAAGAAAGGGGGGCTCATCGGTGGAAGTCGCCACCACCTGGCCCGATCGCTCCATGATGAAGGCTTCACCGTTGGGGCTAATCCGTAGTGCCCGCAGGTATTGACTAATCTGCTCTAGGGTCATATCGAGAGCAATGACGCCATTCATCTCGCCGCGCTCGTCATAGACGGGGGCCGCCAGCGTAATGCCTAATACGGAGTAATCTTGGGACGCAAATTCGTAAATGGGGCTCCAACTGCTGCGGCCATTGCGCAGGACGGCCTGATACCAAGGTCGCTGGCGCGGGTCGTAGTCTTGGGTGGCGATCGCTTCGCGGCGATCGCCCAACTCTCCAAGGCGATAGGTCGTGCGTTGGGGGGCAGACTCTGCCCGCACCTCCCAGAGCACCAGTTGCCCCCCATCCCGTTCTTGCACGCCGACAAATTCGCCATTGGGGCGTCCCAGATACATGCTGGTGATGCCGTCTGAGGCAAGCAGTTGATGCCAAAAATATCGCGACAGCCCAGTAAAGTCTGCCACGTCCAAATCGTTATACAGCAATAGGCTGCGACTACTGCGCTGGAGCAAATTGGGCTGCAACAAGTAGGCATTCAAGTATTCCTGAATGCGGGCGATATGTTCTTCACTCAACTGCACCGCCAAGTCGTTGACGGCCTTTTGTCCATTCCGCAGCGACAGCCCCGCCGTGAGGCCCACTGCCGCCGCCACTTGGACAACAAATGACACCACGAGGACGATACGGAGGGGCAGTTTTCGGGTAATGCCGAGTAGGGTTTTGGGAGAATAGTGGGACACCATGCTACAGGGGAAAGAGCCAGCAAAGGAATGTCAGGAGAATGTGTGGGCTCCGGCTGAGCCATGCAGATTTTAGGCGTCGCTTATTCAAGCGTTTGATCTGACGATCTGGGCAAACCGTCGCGATCGCTCGTTGATGGCAGACAAACCGGATTCACGTCTCCTGGTGTGTGCTGAGAACGATTGCACATCACGGGAATGAACCATCCTCCTTGGAGATGCCTCGCAACCATCCCATTCCGTCTGGGCGGGGCGATCGCGGGGCGATCAATCATAGTCCAAGATTGGCTCAATGGGCTCCGTTCTCCTGCCTTTGGTATTCCCAAAAAAGTGGCCGACCTTGCATCACTATCTGGGTTTCTCCCGTGGTATTGGAGATAGCTTTATACTAATCAAAGGTTTATCCCCGCTATCCGCACTGTTTTTGATGGCGGTTTGTTTGCCTTGATTCAAGCCGAAACCCTTTCTTTGCTCGAGTGGCCGCGCCTCTGCCAACACTTGTCTACCTTTGCTGCAACCAAGCTTGGGGCGATCGCGGCGCGACAGCTTAGCCTTCCGACTGACCCAGCCCAGAGCGAGCACCTGCTGGCCCAAACCCGCGAGGCGACGTATCTAGAAACGCGCCCACCGGGGCTCAAGTTCACGGGCATCCACGACATTGGCAACGCCCTCGATCGCGCCCAACGCCACGGAGTACTTAAAGGGGACGAACTGCTGGCGATCGCCACAACGTTGAATGGCGCACGCCAACTGCGCCGCGTGATCGACGCGGAAGAAACACTGCTCACCCTGCAAGCCCTTGTGGCTGACCTCCGCACCTACCCGGAAATCGAGCAGGACATTCACTATTGCATTGACGATCGCGGCCAAGTGACCGATCGCGCCAGCCCCAAGCTAGCGGGCATTCGGGAAATGCTAAAAACCTGCCGCAACGAGATTTATCAAAAGCTCCAGCGGATTTTGCAGCGCCACGCTGGGGCAATTCAAGAGGCGGTGATTACCCAACGGGGCGATCGTTTTGTGATTCCCGTCAAAGCGCCCCAAAAGGACGCCATTCCCGGCATTGTCCACGATACTTCCACCAGCGGGGCCACCCTCTACATCGAGCCCCATGCGGTCGTGGAGTTGGGGAATCGCCTGCGACAGCTCCAGCGCCAGGAGCAAACGGAAGAAGAAGCCATCTGTCGCGCGCTGACGGA
This sequence comes from Leptolyngbyaceae cyanobacterium T60_A2020_046, assembly GCA_015272155.1. Lineage (GTDB taxonomy): Bacteria > Cyanobacteriota > Cyanobacteriia > Phormidesmidales > Phormidesmidaceae > JACYME01. The sequence goes on along the minus strand of JACYME010000230.1, from coordinate 19,976 downwards.
GAAAGTTGCTGAGGTGGGCGAAGATTTGGAGCGGCTGCTGGCGATCGTCACCACCCTCGATCTCGCCACTGCCCGGGCTCGCTATGGCCTCTGGCTGAATGGCAACGAGCCGCGCTTTGTGTCCCCCACGGAGCAGACCACCCTGCGCCAGCTTCGCCATCCCCTCCTCGTCTGGCAGCAGCAGCACGAAGACGGCGCGGCGGTAGTGCCCATTGATGTGGTGATTGCGCCGCAGTTGCGGGTGGTTGCCATCACTGGCCCCAACACCGGCGGCAAAACTGTGACGCTCAAAACCCTGGGCCTTGCTGCGCTGATGGCCAAGGCGGGCCTGTTTGTCCCCGCCCGTGAGCCCGTGGAACTGCCCTGGTTTGCTCAGGTCTTGGCGGATATTGGCGATGAGCAATCCATCGAGCAGAGTTTGTCTACGTTTTCGGGGCATATCAAGCGCATTAGTCGCATTTTGGCGGCGATCGCGCCCCCATCCGCCGAGCCCGAAGCGGAGACGAACAGCCTGAGCGAAGCCGACGCGGCCAGTCCAACAGCGGCGATCGCCCCAGAAATGACGGCAGCATCTTCCCCCGAATCCCAACCTGCCAACGCCCTCGTGCTGTTGGATGAGGTGGGGGCGGGTACGGATCCGTCCGAGGGCAGCGCCCTCGCGATCGCCCTGTTGCGTCACCTCGCCCAGCAGGCCCGCTTCACCGTCGCCACCACCCACTATGGCGAACTCAAAGCCCTGAAATATGAGGACGATCGCTTTGAGAATGCCTCCGTCGAGTTTGACGATGTGACCCTATCCCCAACCTATCGCCTTCTGTGGGGGATTCCGGGACGATCTAATGCGCTCACGATCGCTCGACGGTTGGGACTATCGCCAGATCTGGTGGAAGCTGCCCAGGCGTTGGTGGGGCTCAGCGGCCAGCACAATGTCAATGATGTAATTGCGGGTTTAGAAGCCCAGCGCAAACGGCAGGAGATCAAAGCCAGCGAAACGGCTCAACTGCTTGCAGAAACGGAAAAGCTGCACGCCGAAGTGTCTCGCAAGGCTGCGTTTTTGAAGGAACGGGAGCTCGAGCTGCAACATCAGCAAGAGCAGGCGATTCAAGCGGCGATCGCGGAGGCCCGTGGCGAAATTGCCCAGGTGATCCGTCGGCTTCAGCAGGGCCCCCCCACTGCCCAAGCTGCCCAGCAAGCCACAGAAGCGGTGACTGCGATCGCGGCCAAGCACCAGCCCCCGCCCGTCACGGCCAAGCCGCCTCCAGGGTTTCGGCCCAAAACGGGCGATCGGGTGCGCATCCCTAGCCTCGGCCAAACCGCAGAAGTGCTCAGCGATCCCGATGAAGACGGCAAGCTCACTGTGCGCTTTGGCTTGATGAAAATGACCGTCGGCCTGGGTGAAATTGAGTCCTTGACGGGCGAAAAAGCGGAAATTCCGAAACCAAAGGTGGCTCCCCTGCCCCAAACACCGCCGCCCAAAGCGCCCGCCATCCGCACCTCAAAAAACACCTTTGATCTGCGAGGAATGCGAGTTACCGAGGCCGAAGCCCAGCTTGAGGAAGCGATCGCCCACGCCCAAGGCCCCATCTGGATCATCCACGGCCACGGCACGGGCAAACTCCGGCGCGGCGTCCATGATTTTCTCAAGCACCATCCCCAGGTCGAACGCTTTGAGGCTGCCGAGCAGGCCGATGGCGGTACAGGCGTCACCGTCGCCTATATATGAACGGGGTTGTACGCAAGGGTGACGGTTCACGGTAGCGTCTCTTAGAGGGAGCGGGAGACTTTCGCCATGGAGCCCTGGGAGTCTGATACCAAACTGGCTGAAGGAAGGATCTTCGCTTTCCTCGCAGAGCCTCTATCGTGGACAAGAGCATTGATTGGGATGAGGTGAAACGTGGTTGCAAGTGTTCACGGCTTACCTGGCACAAACCTGCGCGCGGCGCTGAGTTGGGTGATTCAAGACATTCATCACAAAGGATGGGTGCCGGGTACAGGGGGCAACTTTAGCGCCGTGTTGAGTCGCGATCCGCTGCGGCTGTTGATGGCTCCCAGTGGCGTGGATAAGGGGCTGATTCAACCTGAGGACTTAATTGAGGTGAGCGATCGCGCCCAGGTGTTGCACGGGCAGGGCAGAGCTTCCGCAGAAACCCTGATTCACCTTGCCATTGTGGAAACCGTGGGGGCCGGAGCGGTGCTCCACACCCATTCGGTGTTTAATACGCTCATTTCAATCCACTATGCGGCGGAGGGACGGGTCGCGATCGCGGGGTACGAAATGCTGAAGGGACTCGCAGGCATTCGCAGCCATGATGTCACCGTCGAGATTCCCATTTTGCCAAATACCCAGGACATGCAGCAGGCCAGCAACGCGGTTCGCCGCTTAATCCAAACCCAGCACCCCTACGGATTTTTCCTGGCCGGACACGGGCTCTACACCTGGGGTAAAACGCTCTTTGAAGCGCGCCGACACTTAGAAATCCTGGAGTTTCTCTGTGAGCTGACCTACCGAAAACTCACGATCGCGGGTTAGCCGGCCTCCAGGTTATGGCCCGAGGTAAAGCGCCTCAACGCTTCGGAGGATGACGGCTTGGGCAATCGGTACACCCGTCCGCACCCTCGGTTGATTGGGTTTCCTGGGCAAAACGTCGAACTAGGACACCAAATCTTGGTTTAATGCTTAGCACGCAGCACATAGGCTCGCAGCACTGCCAGAGTTGGGCGATCGCCGGGTTAGGCGGGGCTGTGTCAACTCGCAGACCGGGCATGTGATATCTGTTGCGGGTTGTGGGGGCATGGGGAGCGGAAAGTGACAGAAGCTTTGGTGCAGGTGATTGGGGTGGATTTGGGCGGCACGGCCATCAAGCTGGGGCGTTTTACGGCGGCGGGGGAGTGTGTGCAGTCGCTGACAGTGGCGACGCCGCAGCCCGCGACTCCCCGGGCGGTGCTGGCGACGATGGTGGATGCGATCGCGCAGGTTGACCCCGATCGCGCGGCGATCGCGATCGGCATTGGCACCCCCGGCCCCGCCGATGCCGCTGGGCGGATTGCCCGAGTGGCGATTAATCTGGCGGGCTGGCAAGATGTGCCCCTGGCAGACTGGCTAGAGGCTGAAACCGAGCGCACCGTCGTTTTGGCGAATGATGCTAACTGTGCCGGACTGGGCGAAGCTTGGCTCGGGGCCGGACGACACTTCCAGGATATGATTCTGCTAACCTTGGGCACGGGGGTGGGTGGGGCGGTGATTCTGAATGGAGAACTGTTTGTGGGCCACCGGGGTGCGGCGGGAGAGCTGGGGCTCATCACCATCAACCCTGAGGGGCCGCCCTGCAATAGCGGCAATCGGGGCTCTCTGGAGCAGCACTGTTCGGTGCAGGCGGTGCGCCGCGAGATGGGCTGCGAGCCTGGAGAGCTGGCACAACGGGCGCGGGAGGGCGATGCTAGTGCGATCGCCTATTGGCAAACCTATGGGCATTATTTGGGAGCCGGGCTAGCTAGCCTGATTTATATCCTCACGCCTCAAGCGGTGTTGCTTGGCGGGGGCATGAGTGCCGGGGCTGACTTGTTTTTGCCCGCCGCGATCGCAGAAATTGAGCAGCGGGTGCTCCCCAGTTCGCGCGAGGGAATAGAAATTTTGATCGCAGAACTGGGCAATCAGGCGGGCATGGTGGGCGCAGCGCGGTTGGCGCTCCAAGCGGCCTGTTCGCTTCCCGTCTAGGCAAGCGCTTCAACATCAATTGATGACACGCCCTAGGCGGGTGCACTGACGTAGTCAAAGGCCGTGCTGTTGAGATTGAGCGATCGCCCCCCCTGCATGATGCCGATCAACTCATCTACGGCCCCGGTTTGGTAAAAAATGGCGACCCCCCGCAGGCCGCGAATCGGAGAAGACCCGAGGGTGTAGCGTTCGGCGCTGCCGTGGAGCTGAATCACGTCCCCTTGCTTGCGGTTAAAGCCGCGAATGATAGCGTAGTCGCCAAGGCCGGAGGTTGGGTCGTCGCCGTCGTCATAGTAGGCTCGCATCGCATCGCCTAGGACGTAGCGATCGCCGCCGCGTCCTCCCATGAGAATATCGATTTCCCCTTGGCCTGCGGTGGTGCTGGGGTTCACGCCGATCAGCACATCGGCTCCGCGCCCCCCTCGCAAGACATCGTTGCCTTCACCGCCGATGAGCGTATCAGCCCCGCGCCCCCCTGCTAGGCGATTGTCGCCTTCATCGCCGATGATCACATCCGCGCTGGGGCTGTGCTGGGTCGAGGTTTGGGTAAAGCCAAAGTCCAACCCGATAAGACTTTCGCCGGAGCCTAGGGTAACGGTGCGGCTGCCGTTGGCGGTGCCCGCCACCACCACGTCATCGATGTACCAGCCCTCAAAGGCGTTGAACTGCGCGTCAATGCTGTCAAAGGCAAAGCGGATCTGAATTGTGCTGCCCAGGTAATCGCTGAGGTCAAAGCTGGCCTGCTGCCAAACGGTGGGATTGCTGGGGAGGGTGAGGCCGTCGCCTTTTCGCGCGATCGCGGTAAATGCTCCGCCATCCTGGGAAATTTGTACCTCTGCCACATCTGCCTCAGGCACCGTTTCTACCAACAGCCATGAGTTAAAGCTCAGGGTGGCCGCGCTCAGCCCTGCCAAATCCACCACCGGAGAGGTGAGCCACCCCGCCGTGTGACCCACATCGTAGCCATCCACCGCCTGCCCAAAGTGATAACGTCCACCGGCTGAGCCAACCTCGCCATCGCGGCGATTGCTTAGGTTCCACACCCCGCCTGCCGGACTGCCAATCTGATTGTTGACCATAAAGCCATCGCTGGCAGGCTGGCCTGTATCGTCGGTGAAGTCTGCGGCGAGGCGAGTGAATTCCCCCACGGCAGGAGATGTTTGTTGCCAACCCTGGGACGATCGCGCGGCAATGGTGTAGGTGCCGGGGGCTAAATCGCTGAATTCGTATGCGCCATTGGCGTCCGTGAGGGCGGCGGGTTCTCCTGCATCAAACTGCCCGTTATGGTCGAGGTCTAGAAAAACCGTCCACCCAGGCAGCAAAATTTCACTGTCGTCGCGCATACCGTCGGCGTCGCGGTCGTACCAGAGGATACCCGCGATCGCGCCTGGCTCCTGCTCCCCAATGCCATTGAGAATGCTGTCAATCCAGGCGAGCTTCTCGGCATTCGCCACCAAAACGCCCCCCGCTCCCGAACCAAAGACCCCCTGCACCACACCACTTTCCGGCGTGCTGAAATTCGGCAGGGCAAAGGCAAAGGTATTCACTCCCGCGATCAGCAGTTCGCCATTGCGCTCAATGAAGCTGGGGCCGCCCGAATCGCCGGGGCCGAGGGTGCTTTCGAGGTCGTTGCCCAGGGTCAGCCCAGAACCGAGCAGCGCAAAGGTGTTGGTTTCGGCAGTGGGGCCATCGAAATCGAACAGAAACAATTCGTCCATGTCGGGCGGAAACAGCCCGTCGAGGAAGGGAGGCACAGCAGTAAAGTCTTCGACCTGGTTGTAGCCCACCCGCTTGGTGTCAAAGCTGGCAGTGCCTAAATCATGGCCGTTGATACCGTCGCCGCTGGTGCCATAACCCACCATCGTTAGAATGCTGCCGGGGGGCAATTGGTCGCGCAGCAGGCTGTAGATGGGAATTTCGTCGGGCAGGTCTTCACTCAGAGTGACAATCGCCAGATCCGCATTCAGGCTATTCTCAAACCCTGCATATTCTGGAAAAATCGCCAGATCACCGGCCAAAATCTGGCTTGAGAAACTGCCGTCGTAATTGAGGTTAAAGGTCACGCTCAGATCAGGATCTACCTCGCCGTTTTGATCCATATCCAAGCAGTGGGCTGCGGTGAGGATGTGGCGCGAACTAATTGGCGTGCCTGTGCAGAGAAACAGGCCACCATCGGCGGTGGCAATTTGTAGGCTGCCAACCCCAGAAAAGGGTGAAGTCGGCACGTTGGGATCAACGCGATTTTCGGGAGAATCGGGGGCGGCTCCAGCCACAATCAAGGGCTGATACTGCCACTGAGAAGGGTCGAGGGCAAGGGTTGTCTGGGCCATGGGGAGCTCCTGGCGCGAGGAAAAATTAGGCCAGCGATCGCCTGCCTACGCGGCTACTATACTCACTGCGCCCTGCCAGAGTCAGCCCTGGGGCCGTCTGTCTGATTCAACACATCGCGTCCAGTGCTGTCTGTAAGTCAGGTATTACAACCGTTAGCAACATTTGATTAATTCTTATGTGGTGCCCGCAGCCCAGCACCACGTTGGTGCGAATAGACACGTTGGTGCGAATAGAACAGAGGCTATTGGTCAGCATTTGATATCTGCCGCAACTCCACTGGAACGCTAGATGGCCGTTATGAAAGCATTTGAGGTGGCTTTCCCTGAAGGCGTTGCTGCATCTTGGGATAAACGCTCCCGCGCCCCACACCCTAGCCCTCTCCACTCGGGCGAGGGAAGCTGCCTTTTAAGCGTTTCTCCTTGGGGAGAAGGGTTTGGGATGTAGACGCTTTGCGGCTTCCCGCAGGGTGGGTCATTCATCCTGGGAATCAGCAACGCCCCCTGAACTGAGCACTGGGGTGGAGTGCGCTTTGGCCGAGCTTAGTCACGGGGAAATCGGGCGCAGGTTCGCTGCTGCGCGGGTTCGTGAAACCACCTTCAGTTGTGGGGTCGGCTACATTCGATCGCGCCATGCTGTGAACTGCGCGATCGCGCCCATCATGCGGTATGGCAGCAGATCCATTGGGCCAAAAGTTGCGGCTTCAAGGCCAAACTCCCGATAAAACTTCGGAAGTGGGTAGGGCTTAATGATGCGAGCATAATCGACAGTCCCTTGGCGTTGTCCTTCGTGATTATTGTGACCACACCCCTGGGCCGCACCCAGAAACGGCAACCGAAAAAATCGGAAAAAATCCTCCTGCCACCCATGACGCCCCAAGGCATTAATGATGCTGTTACGCTCCGCATAGGTGTCGCGGGTTTGTTGATCAAGCCATTGCGTTGCTTCTAGGGAAACTTTGAGCGATCGCGATTCATCAGGGGTTGACCAGTACCGAAAACGAGCTTCAATGTCTGGATCAATCAGACGCAGGCTATTTTCTAGGGCTGTCCGCGTAAAAATTCGACAGGATCCACAGGCTTCGTTAAAGTTCCGAATTTTGTAGGCAGATTCGTAGGTAATTTCATAGTCCGGCGTGATAGAGAGTTTCACATTTAAGCCTTTATGAATTAGGGCTCCGCTCAGTTTTTCAAGGCGCGCTGACTGAAAATAAGTTTGTAGATATAGGGCCAGATGAACGTTCACATAGTCATCGGCATCCATCGGCATCGCAAAGCGAATGTCGTGATGCTGCAAGGCGTAGAGTAGGCCCACGGTATACTTCAGACCCTTGTCGATTTGTCGTGCGTGCTTTCTGGCTCCTTCTTTCGAGGGGCGGGCCGTAAAAACTGGATTATCAGAGACATCCAAAAAAGTGTAGCGATCGCCAAGTTCCGCAAACCAGCTTGGCACTCGATGCCCCACAACAATGACAGAAATTGCTGGATAGGTCTGACGATTGAGGGATTCAAGCGTCCGTTTCAAGACCGCCTCAATACAGCGATAGTCTTTGACCTTATAGTCCTCAGGATGAACGACTGGAATCACAAACGCAAATCCTGGATTATGCATAGTGTTCATCGGTTTCTGTCGAGGCTGAGTCAATAAAAGATGTAGAAAACGCTAAGTATTTTGTCATAAAAGGTAGATTTTCCTCGATGAAGTCGCCACAGTACTTCAAGACATCCGCAAGCACCCTTTCTCGATCAACTAAATCATAAAGTTGAATGTGATCTTTTTTGCGTTGACCAGACCACATCTTCCCAGGATTTAGGGTTTCTTCAGGGACATCTAAGAAGTCTGCAATGCTGCGAATTTCTTCCGATATCTGGAATGTGTCTAAGATCAAAAGTCGCTCCGGTGGGACACAACTCAACATCCTAGAAATGTGCTCTTTCCAATAGGTTAGATAACTTGGTATTGGATAAACATTTGGGAGCGCTTGAAGCGCATCGCAATCTTGGGAAAAGCCATGCTTGCAATATCGCAAGCTCTCAATTACGGTGCAAAACCTATTATTTCGGGTGTGATAGTTTTGGTTGATCTCTGAAGCTAGCCACGACATCGGTTCCCGGACAGTCAGAATGAATTTTGCTTCAGGGAATAGGGGAACCAAAATTTCAATGACGTGGTGAAGAAAATGACATGACTCCAGATCGAGCTGAAGTCGTTTATCTCGATAGCGGAGGATATTCCGCATCTTTTCCTTGGAATGACGACCATTGATAAAGTCAACAAGATTGACAATCAACTCTGGTCTGAGTGGCTCGTGCTCCGCCCGATAGTGATCCTCAAAAATATAGCTGAGGGAATGCGTCCCACTTCTTGGCAAGCCAATGCAGAACGCATGAAACTGCCGCCTGGGCTCTGGCTTGAGGTGATGAAAGGTACTGAGAAAAACGGATTTCTCAAATTGGAAGTTTTGCTCGGCGGGAATCGTTTGATTGCCAAACTTCCTAGAAACCAGATTTTCAATTACAGCTTTCATATCAGGCGAGTTCAGGTAGCTTGAGCGATGTTTTCCAGAATGCTCTACAGGCGATGCTTAGCTCTGAAATCTACAGAGACTTACCCTTCAGCGGCGGTGGGAATGCTCAATGGATGGTCTAAGAATTGGTGCAAAAACGTGAGGGGATGGCTCATGTTTTCGGCGAAGCCAAGGATGCCCCGATCGCGATGTTCATAGCATAATGTCCCCTGATCATCAAAGAGAAAGGTTGCGCCTCGCTGGGTCAAGTAGCGGGCATCGGGCACGTAGGTACTCCAATGACCGAGCGCTTCCGACATATTGCGCAGCCTCAGCGTGGCTAGCTCAAAGGGGCGCTGAAAACCGCTGCCCCCGGCCCACCGAAAAAAGCGACCTTTCAGCGGCGGCAGCGGAGCCGCCTCAATCGTTTCATCATCGGCAATGAGTTGGGGGGCCGCGCGATCGCCCCAATAGCCCCGAAACACTTCGCTCAACGTGCCAGGGCTACCGATTCCGGCACACATCAGCATCAGGTTTACCCAGGCGGTTTGACTTGCAGACAGCCCCGGCACCCGCACTGATAGCCCCTCATAGAGGCCCAGTTGACGGTGCAGCTCAGCGGTAGGGTCAACCCAGAGTCGATCGCGCGGAAACCCGGTATAGGCACAAAAGCGATCGCCCGAGGCGCGATCGCCAATCCCAATAGCCCAAACCTGGACACCAAATTCCTGCAAACGTGACGCCTCGCGGTGGAGCCACCAGGCATATTCCAGGCTGTCAAAATCCCCCAATTGGGGCCACAGCAGCACCAAGTGATAGGGCATCGAAGCATCCGGGGCAAATACGGGCGCGATCGCCCCATCACTGACCCGCTGGCGACTGGTTTGGCAAAGCAAGTCGTAAACCGTCATCAAAGAAGAGGGCATTGAGCACAAAACGATAACCGCCCTTGATCTTCGCACATTGCGCTATTTTTCACGCCTCCCCTGGCCGGGCCACGACCCTCAGCCCCTCAGGCATCCTGCGCTGAGACATCGGAATACCAAGCCCTAGCCCAGGGTGCCGCCACAAGACTCATGACCGTTCAGCGCAGCACACAGGTTCAGATTCACACCAAGCCGTGAACCGCATCCTGACTCAGGACTAGCCCTCGCCAGACTGCACCAAATAGCCGCAGCGATGCTCACCCTGCGCAATCCAATGGGTGCGCTGCACCACACAATCGGGCAAGGCCACCTGAAACATCTCTAATTCATGGCCGCATACGCTGGGGAAAGACTCTGCAATATGGGAAATGGCGCAGTTATATTCCGTGATGATGTACCGGGGGCGCTGGGCGGGGTCAGCCTCATCGGGCTCTACCTCATGCCATTCCGCCATGTAGCCCTCGGCCTGCCGCAGCTTGACCAAACGATCAACCCGCTCGGCAACGGCACCGGTGCCAACCTGGGCCTGATACTCTTCGGCCTTGCGCCGCCATTGCTTGTGCAGAATGTCGCGCACTTGATCTTTGCCAACGGTTTCCGTCAGCGTATCCAGCAGCGATAGGGCAAATTCGTCATACTGCGCCGGGAAGCGATCGCGCCCCTTGCGGCTCAAACAGTAGAAGTAATTTGGCCGCCCCATCCCTTCGCGCACCGTGCGATGCTCGATCAGCCCTTCGGCACTGAGATCCTTCAGGTGACGGCGAATAGCCTGGGCGCTCACATCAAGGTGCTCAGCAAGCGTCTGGGCCGTTGCCTCTCCCTGCTTGAGCAGGTACTGCAAAATATCGTCCTTCGTTGACGGTGGGTGCAAAGAGGTCATCATTCATCACAGAATCAACGCCGACGGTCGCTTAGCAGAAACGGGACACCCCATTTTCACAATTTCGCCCCCGTGCCCCATCCCGAGACGGAAGCAGGGCTTGCCGCCAGAGGCCAGAGGAGCTTTCGGGACAGACCTCCCACCGGAGATAGACCCGCGCGGAAGATGGATTTCACTTTGACAACATTCCTGTTGCTAAAGTAACCTAGAACATAGGTTGGGCAACATACATGTTGCTTTAATTATAGAATTATCGGGTTGACACGCCACTCCATCCAGAAAAGTCTGATGAGCGAAAACAAAACCACCCAAGCAACGGACAAAAACCTTGAGCTGATGCGTAACTTTGCCCAAAGCTATGCCAAGCGGACGGGCACCTACTTTTGCGTCGATCCAGGCGTAACGGCAGTGGTGGTCGAGGGGCTCGCGAAGCACAAAGACGATTTGGGTGCGCCCCTCTGTCCGTGTCGGCACTATGAAGACAAGGAGGCAGAGGTCAAAGCAGCCTACTGGAATTGCCCCTGCGTCCCCATGCAAGAGCGCCGGGAATGTCACTGTATGTTGTTCCTCACAGAAGACAACCCCTTTGCAGGGGATAAGCAAGACATTACCTTTGAGGAAATTCGGTCTGCGACCAGCCAGTATGCCTAGGCGATCGCGGCCGAGCCGTTAAATTTGGGCGAAAGGTGACGCGATCGCCCCACCCCTCCATGAACACCCCACCACGCTTGAAACCATGAGTGCTTCCGTTCAGACGCTGGTTAGCCAACCTTATAAGTACGGCTTCGTGACCGATATCGAGGCCGACGTCATTCCCCGTGGCCTCACTGAAGACACGGTGCGCCTGATCTCAGCGAAAAAGCATGAACCGGAATTCATGCTGGAGTTTCGCCTGCGGGCTTACCGCAAATGGCTGACCATGACGGAGCCCACCTGGCCCAACATCACCTATCCGCCCATCGACTATCAAAACATCGTCTACTACTCCGCCCCCAAGCAGAAAAAGGAGAAGCTGAAGAGCTTGGACGAGGCTGATCCTGCCCTGCTCGAAACCTTTGAAAAGCTGGGCTTGCCCCTGTCCGAGCAAAAGCGGTTGGCCAATGTGGCCGTAGATGCCATTTTTGACAGCGTATCCATCGGCACCACCTACAAAGAGAAACTGGCGAAGCAGGGCATCATCTTTTGCTCTATTTCCGAAGCAGTTCAAGAACACCCTGACCTGGTGGAAAAATACCTGGGCAGCGTGGTGCCCGTGGGCGATAACTACTTCGCCGCGCTGAATTCTGCAGTATTCAGCGATGGCTCCTTTGTGTACATTCCCAAAAACACAACGTGCCCGATGGATTTGTCCACCTACTTCCGTATCAACAACGGAGACTCGGGGCAGTTTGAGCGGACGCTGATCGTGGCGGAAGAAGGCAGTTCCGTCACTTACTTGGAGGGCTGCACCGCCCCCATGTACGACAGTAATCAGCTCCACGCCGCGATCGTGGAACTGGTCGCCCTCGACAACGCCGAAATCAAATACTCCACCGTGCAAAACTGGTTCGCCGGAGATGAAAACGGCAAGGGCGGCATCTACAACTTCGTCACCAAGCGCGGCCTCTGCCAAGGTAAAAACTCCAAAATCTCCTGGACTCAGGTAGAAACTGGTTCCGCCATCACCTGGAAGTATCCCAGTTGCGTCCTTGTGGGCGAAAACTCCGTGGGTGAGTTCTACTCCGTGGCGCTGACTAATAACTATCAACAGGCCGACACCGGCACCAAAATGGTCCACATTGGCAAAAACACCCGCAGCACCATCATCTCCAAGGGAATTTCCGCAGGCAAATCAAAAAACAGCTATCGCGGCTTGGTGAAAATTGGCCCCAAAGCTGAAGGCGCACGAAACTATTCACAGTGCGACTCCATGCTGATTGGCGACACCTCCAACGCCAACACCTTTCCCTACATCCAGGTGCAAAATCCTACTGCCCAGGTTGAGCACGAAGCTTCGACCTCCAAGATCGGGGAAGATCAGCTTTTTTACTTCGCCCAGCGAGGCATTTCCCCCGAAGATGCGGTGTCGATGATCATCAGCGGCTTCTGTCGTGAGGTCTTCAACGAACTGCCGATGGAATTCGCCGCAGAGGCCGACAAGCTGATGGCACTCAAGCTCGAAAACTCGGTGGGGTAACGCCATGATAGGCACCACCTACGCCGATATTGAGTTAACCCGCGCGGCAGATTTGATTCTGGTTCAGGAGGGCTACCTGTCTGAGGATCAAAGTACGGTTTCAAAACCGGAGAGTAACCGTTGATGCCATCGTGATTGAGGCTGAAACGGAGGCTTTGTTGGGGGCGATTCCCATGCATGGCATGGATGTGATGATTGACCCGAAACGAGAACGGCTCATCGTCAACCCAGAAAGCCCCGACCGAGCTCGGCTGTTGTTGAAATAAACGTTCCCTAGGGGCGTTTCCTAGTTTTTGAGAGCTTGATTTGACGTTGTTAGGATTGTTAGACCCAAGACTATGATTTACGAGAACAGCGAAGTCATTTTGTCAGTGCGCGATCTCCGGGCCAGTGTGGACGGCACCGAAATTTTGAAGGGCGTCAACCTGACTGTAAAGGCCGGGGAAATTCACGCCATCATGGGGCTGAATGGGTCTGGCAAAAGTACCCTTTCTAAGGTGCTAGCGGGACATCCTGACTATGACATGACCGCCGGTGAGATCACCTTTAAAGGCCAAGATATCGCCGAATTAGAGCCCCACGATCGCGCGACAGCAGGAATCTTTTTGGCCTTCCAGTATCCCCTAGAGATCCCTGGCGTCAGCAATCGTGACTTTTTGCGGGTGGCCTACAATGCCCATCGCAAAGCCCGAGGCGAAGAAGAATTAGATGTGTTTGATTTTGACGATCTCATCGAAGAAAAGCTCGACGTGGTGAAAATGGACGCCGCCTTCCTCGATCGCAGCGTCAATGAAGGCTTCTCTGGCGGCGAGAAAAAGCGCAACGAGATTTTGCAGATGGCGCTGCTGGAGCCAACCCTCGCCATTCTTGACGAAACGGACTCCGGCCTAGACATCGACGCCTTGAAAACCGTTGCCAATGGCGTCAACCAGCTTACCCGCCCCGACAACGCCGTGGTGATGATTACCCACTACCAGCGCCTGCTGAACTACATCGTGCCCGACTATGTGCATGTCATGGCAGAGGGTCGCATCATTCTCACGGGCGGTCGGGAACTGGCGGAACAGCTTGAAGCGGAAGGCTACGAAGCGATTCTGGAGCAGCACAAGACGGAGGTAGCGGTGTCATGACCCTTCAAGTCTCAAACTCAGACCCCATCGCCAAGTCCAGCCCACAGCAGCAGCGTGATAATTATTTAGAGGCTCTGTTGAGTACGGTTCAGCAGCAGGGCACGCCAGCCCTGCCCCTGTCGGAGTTGAGAACCCGTGCCGTCGCGATCGCCCGTGAGCACGGCTTCCCCTCCCCGCGGCAGGAGGATTGGAGCTTCACAGACCTGACGCCCATGCTGTTGGTACCCTTTGCCGCAGCGGACGCGGGCGCGATCGCGCCCCCAGATCTCTCCCTCCCCGAGCTCCCCGAAGCTGCCGCCCGCCTAGTTTTTGTCAATGGGCACTACAGCGAGGCGCTCTCCCATGTGGGCACCCGGCCCACTGGGGTCGTGGTGGGCAACCTGGGAGCCCTCTACACGGGCGAGCTCAAGGTCAAAATTGACCAGCGCCTTGGCCTCTCGGGAAATCGCCATGAGATGTTTGCGGCGCTGAATACGGCGGGCTTCCAGGATGCGGCGCTGGTTTGGGTGCCACGCCACCAGACGGTGGATGCGCCGATCCATCTCGTGTTTGTGGCGATCGCGGGCGATCGTCCCGTCCTTAGCCAGCCCCGCTGCCTCGTGGTGGCCGAACCCGGCAGTGCCCTCACCCTCGTCGAAGAATTCTACGGCATCGGCGAGTCTGCCCACTTCAGCAATAGCGTCAGCGAAATCTGGGTGGATGAAGGTGCCCAGGTGACCCACACCCGCGTGCAGCAAGAGGGCAGCGGCACCTTTCACATTGGCAAAACCGCCATCACCCAAGGGCGCGACAGCACCTACCACGGCACAGCCATCAGCCTCGGAGCCCACATCGCCCGCCACCACTGGGAAATGGATCAAACCGGCCCCCAAACTGAAACCCAGTTAAACGGACTGAGCGCGATCGCGGGTCGCCAAACCGCCGACACCCACAGCCTCATCGCCCTCCACCACCCCCACGGCACTGCCAACCAGCTCCACAAATGCCTTGTGGACGACAGCGCCCACAGCATTTTCAACGGCAAAATCTGGGTGCCCCGCGCCGCCCAGCTCACCAACGCCAGCCAACTGAACCGCAACCTGTTGCTGTCCAACAAGGGCCGCATTGACACCAAGCCCGAACTCGACATCGTGGCCGACAACGTCAAATGCGCCCACGGAGCCACCGTCAGCCAGCTTGACGCCAGCGAAATTTTCTACCTCCAGAGCCGAGGCATTAGCGCCGACCAAGCCCAGCGTCTACTGATTTACGGCTTCGTCATGGAAATCCTGGCAAAAATCCCCAGTACGTCCCTCCGCGACAGACTGATGCCAGCAGTGATTGATTAAAGTCAACGTCTAAAGCGCCCAAATTCCCCATTCTCGCCACGCTCATACCCTCATACCCATCCACTTCCCTCCCATGACCCTCGCCCAAGACCTCACCCTCGCTGCCAAAGTTCGCACCGACTTCCCGATCCTGCATCAGGCGGTGAACGGGCATCCGCTGGTGTATTTCGACAATGCGGCGACCTCCCAAAAGCCCCAAGCCGTGCTAGATGCCCTGCGGCACTACTACGAGCAAGACAACGCCAACGTCCACCGGGGGGTGCATACCCTGAGCGCCCGCGCCACGGACGCCTATGAGGGGGCACGGGATAAGGTGGCGGCCTTTGTGAATGCGGCGTCGCGGGACGAGATTGTGTTTACGCGCAACGCCAGCGAGGCGATCAACCTGGTGGCCTATGCGTGGGGCATGAACACCCTGCAAGCGGGGGATGAGATCATTCTTTCGGTAATGGAGCACCACAGCAACCTCGTGCCGTGGCAGTTTGTGGCGCAGCGTACGGGGGCAGTGCTGAAGTATGTGACCCTGACGGACACCCAGGAATTTGACCTAGACCAGTTCAAAACCCTGCTGTCTGACAAGACCAAGTTGGTTGCCGTCAACCACGTTTCCAACACCTTGGGCTGTATCAACCCCGTTCAAGAGGTTGTAGCCTTGGCCGATCGCGTCGGTGCCAAGGTACTCATTGACGCCTGCCAAAGCGTGCCTCACATGCCCTTAGATGTGCAGGCCCTGGGCTGTGATTGGCTAGTTGCCTCGGGCCACAAGATGTGTGGCCCTACGGGGGCTGGATTTCTCTATGGCAAGCTGGAGATACTCCAAGCCATGCCGCCGTTTTTGGGCGGGGGTGAAATGATCGCCGATGTATTTTTGGATCATTCCACCTATGCCGAGTTGCCCCACAAGTTTGAGGCGGGCACCCCCGCGATCGCGGAAGCGATTACCCTTGGGGCGGCGGTGGATTATCTGACGGCGATCGGCATGGATAAAATTGCCGCCTATGAACATGAACTGACCGCCTATCTCTACAGCCAACTGGATACGATACCCGAGGTGAAGCTTTACGGGCCTCGTCCAAACCCCGACGGCAGCGGACGGGCGGCGATCGCCACCTTCACCGTCGATGGCGTCCACGCCCAGGATCTTTCCACTCTGCTGGATCAATCTGGCGTGGCTATTCGCTCAGGGCACCACTGCACCCAGCCCCTCCACCGCTATCTGGGCGTCAGTTCCACGGCGCGCGTCAGCCTGTACTTTTACAACACCTGCGAGGAAATCAATACCTTTATCGCCGCCCTCAAGGACACAATTGCATTCTTTGCCAGCGTCTTTGACGACTAGCCCAGCAGCGCGATCTCGGCTTTGCGTTCAAGATGTGCGATCGCGGAGCGGACAGAACCCCGTTAGATCACTTCTTTGAGCGACAGCGATGCCAGCTCTCGGGGGAGATCTGCCTGCATTCTCAAGCAATTGTGCTGCCCCTGAATCTTGACCTGATATTCCACCTTATCCATCAGGCGATTCAGAATCAGCCACCCATACCCCCCCTCTTGATAAACCTCTGGCGCAGGGGGAAGATAGGTGCTGAGGTCAAACCCTTGGCCACGATCCCACACCTCGAGCATCAGCGCCTCATCCTGCAACTCAACCCGGAGCCGCACCAGCAACTGAGGATTATCTCGGTGGGCATGGCGCACCACATTGGAGTAGGCTTCGACGAGCACCAACCGGAGGCGGTTTTCCCACTTGGGCCAGTCGCTCCAGTCCCCAAGTTCTACCCGTAGGAAACCGAGCAGCCACTCCTCGACAATCGTCAAAAACTTCAAATCACTGGGGATGTGCAGTTCTGTTTGCATAATTACTGCACCTCCAGAGATAGCACGGTCTGATCATCCTCCTGTTGGGCATTTTCGCCCTGTACCGCAGACAACAATTTGTCTAAATCCAGCGGATAAGGATGGTGGCGCAACAGTTGCCAAAGCCCAGTTTGATGGAGCATGGCGGCAGCTCCGGGATGGTGATGATCGCGCACCGTTGCTTCAGTAATCCCATCACTGGCGAGCAAAACCGTATCGCCGGCATGGAGGGTCAGCGTTCCCGCCTCCGCCTTCCACACGGGCAAAATGCCGAGGGGAACACCGCGCACTTGCAGATAGGTCGGCTCTGTTGCCGGATCATGCAGCGTTTCTTGGTGCCACACCAAAGGGTAGATGTGACCCGCATTGGCGTACTGAATCTCTCGGGTACTGGGTCGGTAGCGCACCAGCACCATTGTGATAAAGCAGTTGTTGCTGACTAAATCATCAGAGAGGCTTTCATTGAGGTTGCGCATCACCTGATTGGCGGCGGGGGAAGCTTCTTGGGAAAGTTCGCGGCGCAGGACGGAAATCGCGCTGGCCATAAACAGGGCAGCGGGAACCCCTTTGCCAGACACATCGCCAACCGCGAGCCAAATGTCGCCTTGGGGATGCACGAATACTTCAAAGAAGTCGCCACCGACTTCACGGGCAGGTAGGCAACGGGCTTGGACGCGCACGTTTTCAATATCGGGCCAGCTCTGCCGCAGGAGGTTAGTCTGAATTTGACGGGCGACCTCTAGCTCAGCGCGCATTTGGAGGGTTTGCTCCTGGATGCGCTGATAGAGGCGGGCCTGGGAAATTGCCAGGGCAATGTGTTCAGTAACGCTTTCGAGCAGGCTGAGGGTATCTTCTGACCAGCGATCGCCCGTTTTGCCGTGATAGAGGGTCACGATCGCCAGCTCATCCTCTTGATACCTGAGGGGAAGGCTCAGTACAGTGGTGTTGAGATGCTCCAGGTTGTCAAACTTGCGATCGCGCTGAGTTAAGACCCAGCGGCTGACCTCCATGCTGTGGTCAGCAAGGGGCGTTTTATGGGTATCTGGCAGGTGATCAGCCGCATAGATAAACGACTGCTCGGTATCTAAGGTTTGCGTTCCTGAACCTTGCAGAATTGGGTAAAGCACCGCAAAGGAGGCATCAAAGGTTTCGCCCAAGGTCGTGACGACCGTTTGCAGCATACTGCGGTAATCGAGGGATGCGCGAATCGCACTCATCACCTCATTGAAAAGAGACTCACGCTTCAGCGCTCGGGTCAAAACCTGGGTACGCTGCTTCACCACGCGGTAGGTTTCCGCAGCCTGCATCACCACAGCCTTGAGCTGCTCAGGATTCCACGGTTTGGTGATGTACTTAAAGACCTTGCCGGAGTTGATAGCCTCGACAAGATCCTCCACGTCGGTGTAGCCCGTCAGCACGATGCGGATGGTATCTGGGAAACGATCGACCGTGTGACTGAGGAACTCGGTGCCATTCATGCGCGGCATTCGCTGGTCGGAAATAATAACCGCCATTTCACCCACTTCGTTCAGCAATTCTAGGGCTTTGAAGCCATTTTCAGCCTTGAAAACACTGAACTCTCGGCGAAAGGTGCGATACAACAAGTCCAAGTTATCGGGCTCGTCGTCCACAACCATTAATTTCAGTACGTCATCCTCTTCCCAAGTCATTGACAGACCTTAACGGTGGCAGGGTTCAAGCAGCGCAGCGCGGGATGAATCCACGGGGGGCGGACGAATGGCGCGATCTGGCAAGGGCTTGAGTCTAGACCCTACTATGACGGCCAAGACTGCGCCTAACACGCCGACCGCCGAGATCGCAACAAATTGCCTTCAGGGACTCCGCGACAGCTCTAGTTCAGGGTGCCCAATTTTGCCCGTAATGCAATACGGTTGGGTGGAATTTGCCTGAAAAAGCAGCCCACACCTAGTTTTTTTGGGCACAATGGGGCAGCGCAGGGAGAAAATCGCGCGATCGCGACTTCCCTGAGCCCAAGATGTCTCACTCGCCCCCACGATCGCAGGAGGACAGTCCCATGCCCCGTCGATTTGCCCGGATTAGCTGCATCGGTGCCCTCAGCGCAGCCCTGATGTGTGCCTCGGCCCAGGCAGTGAGTCTTGAGCAGCGCTATGAATACCTGCTGCGGGCAGTCTGTCTGAATGATTGGGAAAGTGCCGTAGCCCTGTTGGGGCCGATCATTGCGTCTCCAGAAATCAACCCCACCTATCGCCAGAACCTAGTGGAGTTGCGCTACCAGTTCCAGGTTTTTCGCGATCGCGGCACCGTCGTGCCCAATATTGAGAACTGTCGCGCCATTTTGCAGCGCTACGTTGCCGCTGCCGACGTGCCTCGCCAACCCCTCGACTGGCAAGCTGCCCTCAACAGCGTCTTTGAGGGCAGACCCGGCCCCGTCATCACCGCCGTTGAGCGCCAGGACAACGCCCGCACCCCCGCCAATCTCAACCGTTACGAAGCCCCTGAGGTATTTGCCCTTGCCCCCGCCCAGTTGATTGATATGACCACGGGTTCGGGCGTGTCGGCGGGTAGCGTGGGTCAGGGGCAAGTGATCTATGCCTTTTTTGGGGGCTTGGGCGATCGCGTCACCCTAGACGTGAACGTGACGCGCATTCGCCCCGGCACCCGATATACCGACGACGACACGCAACTCTTTCTATTTGATGAATCAGGACGGCTCATCGCCGAAAACGACGACTACGGCGATAGCGCCCAGTCGCGGCTTGAGGGTGTGCTACTGCCCCGCACCGGGCGATACTACGTCGCCGTCACCACCTACAACAATGATCCCATTCTCAACAATGAAAACCGTATTGAGGGATGGGGGTTTAGTGGCGGCAGTTCCGTCGATTTTACCCTCACCATTCGCGGCGTCACGCCAACCAATGAGCTGATTTGGGTCAACTACATCCCCTAGTGCTCCGTGGCAAAAGTCTCGATACCGATCTGCTCTCATCCTCTGGCCCCCTCTCCCAGCTTCGCCTCTGCTCAACGGACAAGGGGAGTAAGTGGCTTGAAGTCTCTCTCTCCCAATGCTGGGCTATCCATCTAGGCGACTCAACCCTCACCGCCTGCGGCACCTCTCCTTCCGAAGGAGAGGTTGATGCACGAGCCGGTA
>JACYME010000046.1 GCA_015272155.1 Leptolyngbyaceae cyanobacterium T60_A2020_046 | reverse complement strand
TATCCATGCATCCAATAAACCTTGTGGGATAAGCGTTACTCCACCCGTCTCAATGACATCAACAAGGCGCTGTCTTGCACACTTGCCAGAAAAATGCTGGGCAATGTTGAATATGGCTGTTGGTGCGTCAGCCTCAAATTTGTGCATGGCAATCACCCAATTGCCTTCCCAAAGGAAGAAAGCCCTTGATTTACAAAACAGGATTGACAAACCACTCGGGCATGACAACGCGAAATGTGCCGGACATCTGCGGACTATGCATCCTAAGCAAGCTGCAAAATCATGCCCTCTCGGGCTAACCGCACCTTCGGAAACCGCTGCCGAATCTCCATCTCCAGATGATCGAGAAAGTCGTCATCATGGGCTGGGTTGTGGTGGAATAAAATCATTTCGCGCACACCTGCTTCCTTAGCAAGCTCAATGCCGCTTTCCCAAGAAATCGTCGCGCTGCCGTTCAAGTCATGGTAGGCCGTATCGGCATAGGTGCCATCGTAAATCAGCAGGTCAGACTTTTGGGCAAGGTACAGCAAGTTTTGATCAACCGAGCTGCGGGTATTGTCAGTATCGGTTGCGTAGACAAAAGAATGCCCTTGCCAACTAACTCGAAATCCCAGAGCGCTGGTATGCGGATTTAGAGACAGCGCCTCGACGACCACATCGTTTTGTAGGGTAATGATGTCGCCCGCGACAATATTGTGAAACTCAAGGTCAGCCCGCATTCTTTGCAGCGGCGTGAAGAAATTGGGGCGCAGCATCTGATCGGTGAGGCATTGCTTGATAGAAGCGCCATTTGGGGCGGTTGCGCCGTAAATTTCAAATCGGTTGCCCTCGGAGAAGGCAGGAATAAAGAAAGGAAACCCTTGAATTCGATCCCAGTGAGTGTGGGTAAAAAAGAGGTGGGCCTCAACGGTCTTTTCCTGATGAATCAGGTGCTTTCCTAGGACGCGTAGACCAGTGCCGCCGTCAAAAATTAGGCGATTACCCCCTACACAGACTTCTACACAGGCCGTATTGCCGCCATAGCGCACGGTATCTGAACCTGGGGTCGGCACACTGCCCCGCACGCCCCAAAATTGCACTGTAAAGCCGATGGCGGACGAGGATGTTGCAGCGGAGTGTGCAACTGCGGCTGGCATATCCGTCAGTGATGGCGAATCCGAATCTGGCATCTTTACGGTCAACGGATAGAGGGGGTTGGGGTCAAACGCTGGGCGACGTGCTGCGATCGCTCACGGCATGAAGCCTAATTTAACTGTATATTCCGAGCAGGTTGTCTCATGTCGGGAAAGTTTAGCAAACTCATCGTTCGATCGCCTACCTTTCTACGAACACAAGGACGGAGTAAAGTTCCCCCGAAATCTGGGGAAAGGGAGTACGGATACCATTGGAGAACAGGGCATTTAGGGTTTGGGTAAACCTTTGTTGCACCGATCCTCCCATGAGGATACCCACCCATTCCCCAGAGAACACGCCAATGTCAAAGATTATTTGGCGGCGGCGATGCACTGTTGCACCAGTGCACTAACCTGATCGACGTTTTTCCAGCCAAGGATTTCGGTAACCTTTTTCTCAAGGTTTTTGTAGGTTCGGAAAAACTCGGCAATTTCGTCCAAACGATGGGGTGCAATGTCATCTAAGGACTTTACGTTGGCGTAACGCGGGTCTTCTGCGGGAACACAGAGAATTTTTTCATCGCGATCGCCACCGTCTACCATTTCCAACATCCCGATGGGGCGCGCTGCAATGACGCATCCGGGAAAGGTCGGCTGATCCATGATGACCATGCCATCAAGGGGATCCCCATCATCGGCAAGGGTATTGGGCACAAACCCATAGTCATAGGGATACTGCACTGACGCAAAGAGGACGCGATCGAGAATCATTGCGCCCATCTCTTTGTCAAACTCATACTTATTCTTGCTGCCGGCGGGAATTTCGACCAAAACATTGATCAGCCCCGGCTCGGGCTGCGCTGGAATGCGAGATAAATCCACAATGCGTCTCCAATTTCTCTGTGGCACGGTTAAGCACAACGATAGCTGAGCCAAAAGACTCACGTAGCGCTCCGCCTATGCATTTTAGGCGATGATGTTACCTTCCCAGAGCAGAAAGCCGTAGTTTACACAAGCTTTAGTCGCGAGACTGAGACATGGGGTAAGTGGGGAGCTGCGGCGGCTGGGTCATGCTTGGCGAAAACTTAGCGATCGCCATAATTGGCAGGGTGAGCGTTAACAGGGCAACCAGCACCCCAACCAGATGGGCAAAGCGACTGCTCGAATGCTGCGGAGGATTCTCAGACGGACTGGCAGATTCCATAGGGGAGAAAGACGTATGCGTAAAACCTGAAGTGGGAGTTAACGACAGAGACTCAACTCAAGATGGGCACAGCGTAGCCACATCTTTGAGAAGCTCGCAGGAGGATTTAGGAATTCTTAAGGGTTAGAATCACTCAATTGACGGTCACAGTTAGCTTCCCAGTGGATTTACGACGATCATGGCCTAGAAACTGAACCCGGGCAGTGTGGTTCGTCACACATGGAGAGAACTTTCTGGAGAACTAACTTAAGTTTACGTTAGCACTCCCTGCTAAGGGGGGAGGTCTGCTTAATAGGGGAATAGGGGAGTGTGTCCGCTGATAGCGACAAAGCGAGAAACTAAGATATCTATCTCTAGGGCGCATCAAGCGAAGAGAACTCGGCCACTTGAATCATAGGTCGCGCAGTTTGCGCTGGCACCTGAGGCCAATGGCTTGAGCAGCCCTAGGAAATTCCTCAGCTCAATGGCCTTGAGGAATTGGCGATGTTTGCTAGCCCATCATGCACCGTCAAAACAGGGGGCTGTAGAGCAAGATGCAGCATCTGCTCTAACAAGGCAGATAGAGGCTGTTACGCTGCGATACCAAGGCTTGGAGTCAACCGATAATCACCCCTAATAGCGATCGTAGCCTGGGGAATAATCGTCTGATGCAGGGGCGCTGCCGTTATTGCCGGAGCGGCGGCGATCACTTGAGCGAACATCGGGAGCAGCCACATCATCCTCTCCTGAAAGCGGATCATAGGATGACGGAGAGGGGCGACGCTCAGGGCGGCTAGGCTCTCGATAGCTGGGGGAATATGGACCTGTGGGGGGCTCACCCGCAACATCACCCCGAAGCTGGAGCGGGGGGCGACGGCGGCGGATGCGATCGTCACTGCGCGGAGAGCCGCTGCCGTAGGCATAGGAGCGACGATCACCCAGCTCACGATCATCATACTGATCCAAGTAGTCATCTTCGGGATAGGCCGAACGTCGGGCGTTGCGATCATCACGGCTGCCCAAGGCAGGGCGAGGGGGGGCAAAGCGATCGCGACCGTAGCGATCGTTTTCTAACTCTGCCCGAACATTCATCCTAGGGTTGCTGCGGTAGTCGGCACGGGGCGTAGGGCGATACCCATCTCCGCGACTAGGCTGAATATCTGGGCCATCTTGGGGCATTGCCCGGGCGCTATTGGGTGTGCGTGTGCGAATATTTTCAATCATGAGGGCGATTAGCATCCCCGTCATGATGAGCTGCTGAAACGATGGAATGAGATCCATCGTGAGATTGCCAAGCAAAAAGATGCCAGACAGCAGACACAGAATCGAATAAACCTTATCAGAGTCGCGCTCGTATCCTGGCTTGAGCTTGTCCAGAAAGAAGAGGCAGATTGCACTAACAATTAAGATAATGCCAATCAGTAGTGGAACAGGCGTACCGAAGTTCACAGTAGATTCCTCTCAGGATTGCGACTCAACTCGGCGGGGGATGGGGCCAAAGTGAGCGACATAACACTCAAAGCTGATGCAATCGCATCTTAGATCCTCTGCCGGGGAGCGGCGGTCAAAAGCCGCAATCCATTGCAATAACAGATCACCAGCTCTATCCTAACGGCTCCAGTCAGTTTGTGACTGAGAATCAGTCTGGATACTATCACCAGATGCGCACCGGATGCGGGTAGATGCATCGGAACGCACTTTACGAAATCTAGGACGGGTGACATTGCCCTGGTAAAGGGCGGCGTCAATCGGCCACCTATCAACCATGGCAGGGAGACAGGGGGGCAGGGGTACAATTCACGGTGGCCTCCTGCCAACGTGAGGTAATCGCTACTGTACCAGGTGACGGTCTTGAGCCATCTGGGTTGCGATCGCGGGGAACAGCGCCCCATGCGATGCAGAACTTCCTGTCGTCTCCAATGACAGATGGATTCCAATGACGGATGGATCAAGGATTCCGCACAATCCGTACTGCCTTCAGTTTGCGTGTGAGGGCAAACAAGGCCAACAGTTCAGTTAACCGCATCCCGCGATCGTGCCCATCCTCCTGCTCAATTCCTATCTGTACCCTCAACACACCCCTCACTTGAGAAGGATCGGGCCTGTAGCCATGAGAGCTTGACCGACTCTGTCAACCAGAACAGAGACAATGATGAGCTTGCCTTCAGCCCGCCACCAGGATTACGCCCATAAGATAACGACGAAGGAGACGCAGAACTCTGCATCTCCTTCTATCGTAGGTGCGCAGTTGCACACAGAACCGAACCAAGCCCAACACACTAAGACCGACGTTGAATTTTATCTTTCTGGCTGATGAAAATCAGGGCGACCGTGGCGGGGATCAAGACGATAACTGCACCGGCAACAAGGCTCAAAAGGAAATTTGTAAGTGATGGCGTCATGGGTCTGACAAAATGCATCGATACGTTTGCTGGGTTAGATTCTATCGCTTTGTTACGTGTCTGAGAAGATCTCTCAACGACGCAACCTGCAAAGTCTGTAGGGAATGACGGTCAAAGTCTACGAATTCGATATGATGAGCGTGGGCGTAACAATATATTACGCAATGCCCTTCAGCATATTACGAAATGCCCTTCAGCGATGCCTGCAACCCAGCGCACATGGCATTGCCTTGATAAGGCGAGTTGACTATTGTTCTTTTTCATTCTTGGCGGGCGATATTATGACCGACCTAAATTGGGTGACTGTTACGAATTGGGTGCTAGGGCCACTCCTCGGGTTATATACCCTGCTCTTCATCGTGCGAATTGTCTTGACGTGGTACCCCCAAGCCGAGCACGATCGTTTTCCTTTTAACCTGGCAGTGTGGCCTACAGAGTTCTTGCTTGTCCCAGTCCGTAAGCTCGTACCTCCCTTTGGCGGTGTTGATATTTCCCCCATCATCTGGGTCGGCATCATTACCCTATTGCGCGAAGTCTTGCTAGGCCAGCAGGGACTCCTGCGTATCCTGGCTTAGGGATCTAACAGTTTTCAAGTTGGGGTTGAAGCGGCAGTGGTTTCCGTCTGACTCAATCCATTGGCATCAATGCTTAACCGGGCAGATGTCAATGGGTTGGATCAGGATTCAGTTATCTCAGAATCCGTTGAAGATACGTATTCTTAAGTCCGCGTTTTCCTAATCGGCGAGGGGCTGAAACCTTTCCTCTTTAAGCATGGGGCAACGAGATGATGACAGCCCCTAACGCACCCGCTTAGGTTTGGGCTTTGCTTGCAGATTGAGGCGTTCGAGACTCAAGGCCAAGACGCCCAACGTCACCAAGGTGACGCCAATCCATTGAATGAATTGCAGCATCGACTTTTCTCCCGGTGTAATCAGGTAGGCCATAATCGCCGTCAACACAGGGCCACTGGAGGCTACGATAGACGCCTGGGCCGCCCCCATAAAACGCACGCCGTAGTTATTAAACAGGTACCCCAGCAGGGTCAGGCCACCGAGCAAGACGCCGCCCAGATACAGGCCACCGTAGCTGCTGGGCTCGGCGGTTTGGAGGCCAAAGAAGGAGCCGACAATCAGAATAACGCTGGTCAGCACAAAGATGGTGGTAAATTGGCACAGGCTGACGGGCACCGGGTGCAGCTTTCGGAAGCTTAACTGCATGGAAATTAGGTACAGCGCGAAGGTGCCGCTGGAGAGCAGTGCTGCCAAGATACCCCAAGGGGATACGGCACCACCCACACCCGCCAAATCGGCGCTGATACGGGGTAGGGCCGTCAGCACGACACCGATGGTAATGGCAAACATGACAACTGCCCGCAAAGATGTAGGGCGATCGCCAAACAAAAACCAGGCCAGCGGCACCGTAATCAGGGGGTACATAAACAGCAGCGTCACCGCCACCCCCGGCCCCACCTCTGAGATGGACTTGTAAATCAGCACTTGGGACATGAACAGGAAACCGCCGCTGGCAATTACCTGAAAGATAGGGCGCTTATCCTCGGCCCCGAGGAAGTGGCGAATATCTTTCCATGTGGCGGGGTAGAGCTTGCCCGCGACGATTGCCATTAAGGGCAAGACCACCAACATCCGCAGCCACAGCAACATCAGCGAGTTGGGAATGTTGAGCGGAAAGATGCCGGGGATCGCAAACTGACCAAAAATATTGCCGCCGTAGCCGATGATGCCGACCAAGACGTTGTGCACCGAAAGGGCCAGGGTGGAACAGATGATAAACACTAGTCCGGTTTTGAACAGGGCCGCCGGATTATCGGGAATCGCTTTGGGCTTGGGAGAGCGTTGGGGCTCTGGGAGTTCGGGGCGTGGGGTGGTGGTGGGAGACTGGCCCGATCGCGATGCAGGGAGTGACGTAGACTGGCTGCCATTGCCCGCGATCGCAGCGGGATAGCCATTCTGTTGCCCCCCATAACGCGGATCCCCCGCCAGGGCAGCCGTTGGGCGCATCACCTGGGTCTGGAGGTGCTGGTTCAGCCGATTGACCAATGCTTCGAGAATGGCCTCGCCCTGCTGCTCCATGCTGTGCATGCGGCTAATCTGCTGGGAGAGGGAACTGTGATAGCTGTTGAGGTCTTGCTGGAGGGCGTGGAGAGTGTCGTTGAGCGTCGCGTCCAGCGAGGAAAGAAGCTGATAGGCATTATTGAGGGAGGTGGGTTGGCGATCGCCATTCATCGCGATGCCGCCATAAATCGCCTCCGTCAGTCGGCCCTGGAGATGGGTTGCCAAGGCTTGAGCCAGCCGCTTTGCCCAAAGCTGTTGCTGGGCAAGTTGCTGACGCGAAAGTTCCACCTCTTGACTGGCGCGCAGGGCATCGTATTTGCCTTGGAGATCGCGGTACTCCTCTTCGAGAATCTCAATGTCATCAAGCAGGCGTTGCTTGGTGGTCTGCAACCGCGTAATGTCTTGCGTGAGCTGAGCCGCCAGATCATGTTGCAGCGTCTTTAAGTCTTGAGTCACGCTCCGCAAAATATCCTGCGCCGCGCGATCGCCCGGATATGGGCTGCTCGGTACGTTGTCCAACTGGCCCATGGGTAACTGCTCCCACTGATGGCGTCATTCGCCTTACCCGTTTTATCAGCCCATGCCAAAGTTGGCACGGAATGTTCTTGCTATTGTGCTCAAATTCCCCCAAAAGATCTCACTTTGACGCCGAAAAACTTCCATAATGCCCCATTCATCGCGGGCATGGGTTTAGTCAATGCCCACCGCGATCCCAAACCCTGGGGGACTCCCGCGGGGACGAGGGACACAGGTTACTATGGTTAGGATTGTTAAGAACTCTTGCACGCTCGGACGCTCACCCTGGTTTTACCGCAATGCCCCAGTCGAAACCCACGCCGGAGTCGTCTACCCCAGCCAGCGCAAAGGGGCGAAATGGCAGCCAGCGCCGAGATCGCGTCCCATCCCCCCAGCCGGACGACAATCTCATCCGGGTTCGGGGTGCGCGCCAGCACAACCTCAAAAACATTGACCTCGAAATTCCTCGCGATCGCCTCATCGTCTTTACGGGGGTTTCCGGTTCCGGCAAATCCTCCCTCGCCTTCGACACCATCTTTGCCGAGGGCCAGCGCCGCTATGTCGAATCCCTCAGCGCCTACGCGCGGCAGTTCCTCGGTCAGGTTGACAAGCCCGATGTTGATGCTATCGAAGGGCTCAGCCCCGCTATCTCCATCGACCAAAAATCCACCTCTCACAACC
Organism: Leptolyngbyaceae cyanobacterium T60_A2020_046; assembly: GCA_015272155.1. GTDB lineage: Bacteria > Cyanobacteriota > Cyanobacteriia > Phormidesmidales > Phormidesmidaceae > JACYME01. Next base: position 21,172 of record JACYME010000046.1, on the reverse strand, counting down.
CCCGCTCGACCGTAGGCACGGTAACGGAAATTTACGACTACCTGCGCCTGCTGTTTGGGCGGGCGGGCGAACCCCACTGTCCCCACTGCGATCGCTCCATTTCTCCCCAAACCCTAGACCAGATGATCGATCGGGTGATGGAATTGCCTGATCGCACCCGCTTTCAAATTCTTGCGCCCGTGGTGCGGGGTAAAAAAGGCACCCACAAGAAACTGCTGTCGGCCTTAGCTGCCGAGGGCTTTGTACGGGTGCGGGTGAATGGCGAGATCCTCGACCTGAGTGACAACATTGATCTCGACAAGAATCACGCCCACACCATTGAAGTCGTTGTCGATCGCCTGGTGAAGAAAGACGGACTGCAAGAGCGTCTGGCGGACTCACTCACCACCTGCCTCAAGCGATCGGAGGGCATCGCAGTGATCAACATCCTGGGCGATCGCGACGCCGCCCCGAAAGCTCCGCCCCAAAATGTGATCCCCCTTTCGGCAAAAAACAACCTGTCTGATCAACTTCCCCGCGCGGCTGAGGGTAACGGACACTACGCCGTCGCCGCCCAGGATGCCCCTCCAGAACTGCTCCAGGATCTCGTCTTTTCTGAAAATTTTGCCTGCCCCGAGCACGGGGCTGTGATGGAGGAGCTGTCGCCGCGCCTCTTCTCCTTTAACTCGCCCTATGGGGCGTGCCCCCACTGCCACGGACTGGGCAACCTGCGTACGTTTTCGGCGGAGCTGGTGGTGCCTGATCCGTCGCTGCCCATCTATGCCGCGATCGCTCCCTGGTCAGAAAAGGACAACACCTACTACTTCTCGCTGCTCTATAGCGTCGGGCAAGCCTTTGGCTTTGAAATCCAGTCGCGGTGGGATAGCCTTACCCCCGAGCAGCAGCACGTCATTCTCCACGGCTCGGAGGAGAAGATTTACATCGAAACCGACTCGCGCTATCGCGATCGCAAGGGCTATTACCGCATCTACGAAGGGGTGTTGCCGCTACTCGATCGCCAGTACCGCGAATCCACCTCCGAAGCCTACAAACAAAAGCTCGAAAAGTACCTGGTTGATCAGCCCTGCGAAGTCTGCCACGGAGCCCGCCTCAAGCCGGAGTCCTTGGCCGTGCGCATCGGCCCCTACACCATCAACGACCTGACCGATGTGTCCATCCGAGAATGCCTAAACCGTATTCGGAATTTAGTTGGCGAAGGCGATCGCCCCCCCCTTCTCTCTGCCCGCCAACGCCAGATTGGCGATCTCGTCTTGAAGGAAATCCAGGCCCGACTCCAATTCCTGCTGGATGTTGGGCTCGACTATCTCACCCTCAATCGCACTGCCATGACCCTCTCTGGCGGTGAAGCCCAACGCATTCGCCTCGCCACCCAGATCGGCTCTGGCCTGACGGGTGTACTCTACGTCCTCGACGAACCCAGCATCGGTCTTCACCAGCGTGATAACGATCGCCTCCTCAACACCCTCCATCGCCTCCGCGACCTCGGCAATACCCTGATCGTGGTTGAGCACGACGAAGACACCATTCGTGCTGCCGATCACCTGGTGGATATTGGCCCTGGGGCTGGTGTCCACGGCGGGAAAATCGTCGCCCAGGGCGGCTTGCCTGCCCTCATGAAAGCGAAGGATTCTCTCACAGGAGCCTACTTGTCTGGGCGGCGCAAAATTCCCACCCCGGCCCAGCGTCGAGAGGGTAATGGGCGTGCCATCCGCCTCTATAATGCCCACCGCAACAACCTCCGCAACGTGGATGTGGAGATTCCCCTCGGCAAGCTGGTCTGCGTCACGGGGGTATCGGGTTCAGGAAAATCGACCCTGGTGAATGATCTGCTTTACCCAGCCCTGCGCCATCACTTTGGCAGCAAGGTGCCGATGCCCAAGGAACTGGGAGAGATTAGCGGCCTCAAGGCATTGGATAAGGCGATTGTGATCGATCAATCCCCGATTGGTCGCACCCCGCGCTCGAACCCAGCAACCTACACTGGCGTGTTTGACGTGATTCGGGATTTGTTCGCAGTCACCGTGGAGGCCAAGGCCCGGGGCTACAAGGCGGGGCAGTTTTCCTTCAACGTGAAGGGGGGGCGCTGCGAAGCCTGCGGCGGGCAGGGCGTCAACGTCATTGAGATGAACTTTTTGCCCGATGTCTATGTGCAGTGTGAAGTGTGTAAGGGTGCCCGCTATAACCGCGAAACCTTGCAGGTAAGGTACAAGAGCAAAACCATCGCCGATGTGTTGAATATGACGGCGGAGGAAGCCCTGGACTTCTTCCAAAATATTCCGAAGGCGGCGACGCGACTGCAAACAATGGTGGATGTGGGGCTGGGGTATGTGCGCCTGGGGCAGACGGCTCCAACCCTCTCTGGAGGGGAAGCCCAGCGGATGAAGCTGGCGTCGGAGCTAGCCAGGCGGGCGACGGGCAAAACCCTGTATCTCATTGATGAGCCGACGACTGGGCTCTCGTTCTATGACGTCCATAAGCTGCTGGATGTGGTACAGCGTCTGGTGGATAAGGGCAATTCAGTGCTAATGATTGAGCACAATCTGGATGTGATTCGCTGTGCGGATTGGATTATTGACCTTGGGCCAGAGGGGGGCGATCGCGGCGGCCAAATTATCGCCACAGGCACCCCAGAAGCGATCGCGCAGGTTCCTCAGTCCTACACAGGGCAGTATCTTGCCAAGGTGCTGGCCCAGCACCCACCGGAGGTGCAGGTTTAGCCTCTGGGGCTAGACGCATTCCATCGCTTCACTCCATCGCGGCAAGCGGCTCGATGCAACAGACCGCGCGGCGGCAGATATCTGGTTACCCTTAGCTTGAGAGTTTTGCCTTCACTCTGCTGGAAACGGCTACACCTGCAAGCCAACATGCTCCCCAACATCTGCCGGAGCTAAAGCCAGTCCAGAGGAATCATTGAGGCGTCGAGCTTAGATGACCGCAGTCAGTTGGTCGGTGCTGACCAACAAATAACGGCGCTGGGTTTTTAGCCATCCCTCTGCTTTGAAATCCTTCAGCAAACGGGTCACCGTGACGCGGGTGGTGCCGGTGGCTGTGGCCAGCTGGTGATGGGTCAACCGCATGGGAATGCGCACGCCATTGGGCTCAACTTGCCCAAATTCTTGGGCGATGAGCAGCAGCAGGTGCTTGAGGCGATCGGCCACCAGCCGCTTCCCAGCCAGCGCCAACCAAGCTTCTGTCTGCTGGAGCCGCAGCATCAGATGGCGGCAGATGCCTGCCATCAAAGCCGGAGACAGCTCAATTTCAGCCATCGACAGGGGCAGTAGATCAACATCGGTGAGGGCCGTAGCCCAATAGGGGTCAACAATGCTCAAGGGCAGGCCAATGGGCATGGACGGGCCGGCTAACCCCAGCAGGGTTTCGCCACCATCAGGCTGGATGGTAAAGAGCTGAACCACGCCCCGGCACACAATGAGGAGGCTTTCGGCATGGAAGGGAATCGCCTGTCCAGCGGTATATGGAATCAGCGATCGCTCCCGATAGAGTTGCTCAAGGGCAGCCACAAAATCGTGCCGGATGGCAACGCTGGGAAACCGACTGGGGGAGACTGAAGTTCTCGCAAGCACGCGAATTACCTTGAAACTTGGGTCAAGTCCCCTAGGCCGCTGTTTGGGAAGATGCCTCCGCGCATTGGTACCAAAGGAGCCGACCGGCCCAAGCGCGATCGCAGCAAGCAACTAGAGTCCTGTAACTCCATGATCAACAGCCCAGATTAATAGGTCATCATCATTGGCTTAAGAGAACTTTAATTTGTAGCTAAAATCACTTTTAATTTGTCGCTAGTTTCCAGCAGTGGCGGGTTCTGAAACTAGCGATCGCACATCCCCAACTTTGCCTGCGATCGCCGCTGCCACCACCATCGCGGGGCTCATCAGCAGCGTCCGCCCTGAGGAGGAGCCCTGCCGCCCCTTAAAGTTGCGGTTAGACGAAGACGCGCTGACCTGTCGCCCTTGCAGCTTGTCTGGGTTCATCGCCAGACACATTGAGCAGCCCGCATCGCGCCATTCAAAACCTGCCGCCTCAAAAATCTTATCGAGTCCTTCTGCCTCGGCTTGCTTTTTGACCCGCTCAGAACCCGGCACCACAAAGGCTTTGACGCCTGCCGCGACGTGCCGCCCCTGGGCAATGCGGGCCGCTTCGCGCAGGTCGCTGATGCGGCCATTGGTACAACTGCCGATGAAGCACACATCGACCTTGGTGCCTAAAATCGGTGTACCGGGCTCCAGATCCATGTAGCGATAGGCTTCTTCAGCGATGGGGCGATCGCTCTCAGGAATCGCCTCTAACTCAGGCACTGCCTCATCGATGCCAATGCCTTGCCCCGGCGTAATGCCCCAGGTGACCGTAGGCGGAATCTCCGCCGCATCGAAGACCACCACGTCATCGTAGGTAGCATCAGCATCGCTGCGGATTGACTCCCACCAAGCCACGGCCTGCTCCCAGGCATCACCCTGCGGCGCAAAATCGCGGCCCTTCAGATACTCATAGGTCACCGCATCGGGATTCACGTAGCCACAGCGCGCACCGCCCTCAATGGACATGTTGCAGATGGTCATCCGCTCTTCCATCGACATGGCTTCGATGGTGCTGCCCGCGTATTCGTAGGCATAGCCCACCCCGCCCTTAACGCCCAGCTTGCGGATGATGTGGAGGACAACATCCTTGGCATAGACGCCGGGAGCCAGCGTGCCATTCACCTCAATGCGGCGCACCTTGAGCTTCGCCAACGCCAGGGTTTGGGAGGCTAAGACATCCCGCACTTGGCTGGTGCCAATGCCAAAGGCGATCGCGCCAAAGGCTCCGTGGGTAGAGGTATGGCTGTCGCCACAGGCGATCGTCATGCCGGGTTGGGTCAAGCCTTGCTCCGGGGCGATGACATGGACAATGCCCTGGTTGCCAGAGCCAATGTTGTGGAAAGTGATGCCGTTTTCTTTGCAGTTACGTTCGAGCGCCTGCATCATTTCTTCGGCGAGGGTATCGACAAAGGGCCGCGCTTGGTTGTCCGTGGGCACGATGTGATCGACGGTCGCGATCGTGCGTTCTGGGAACAGAACCTTCAATCCACGCTCGCGCAGCATGGCAAAGGCTTGGGGGCTAGTGACTTCGTGGATGAGGTGCAGGCCAATCAGGAGTTGAGTCTGTCCTGAGGGCAGCGTGCCGACGGTGTGTAAGTCCCAAACTTTGTCGAAGAGGGTGCCTTTGCTCATGATGCCCGGTGCGCGTTGATAACAGTGCAGTGCGATACATCATCTTAGCCTAAAGCGCGAGGTTGCTCTGGCTACCGGGTCGTGAGCGGTACGATTCGGAGGCAGGGTTATTGGGAGTCAGTGGCAAGGGCCGGGAACTGGGCGATCGCGGTGGCATAGATGCGCTCAAATTCAGCCTCTAGGCCAGGATGAATCTCCCGCAGACCATCGACCACCTGCTTTGCCCACTGACAATAGTCATGGCAGCGCTGGGGTGGCCAATCGGCGGGCGGTGATGCTACTAGGTCGCGCAGGTTGGCAATTTTGTCCGCGAGTTTGACGAGTTTGGCGCGATCGCACAGATGCGCAGCGTGATCTACCTGATGCTGCTTGCGCGCCGCCTTAGGCAAGGATTTGTCATCCGTCACCTGCGCCACCACAGCGGCGACCGCTTCCCCAAAGCGGGCCGTAATTTCGTCGAAGGTCGTTTCGGTGTCTTCCACGGTGTCGTGGAGGAGGGCGCTGATCAGTACCACCGGGTCGTTGACTTGGCCGTCGTGTTGAAGCACATGCAGCAGCGTGATGGGGTGATTGATGTAGGGGGTGCGGGCAGCATCCTTACGGCGCTGGTGTTGGTGCTTCACCGCCGCAAACTGGAGGGCATCGATGACCATCGGCAAGGCTTCACTCATGACGCAGCACTATCCTGGCTTCCAGAAAAGATGTCAAATACTTTACGGCAACAGCGTTTCAGCGTTTCGCCCGCTTTGGCGTCAGGAGTTGCATCGCCCGTAAACCGCCATTGGTGAATGGTGGAAAAACTCCAGCATTTGCCTCGATGGTCAAAGCCCCCAACTTCGAGGCCAATGACTCGCCGCTTTTGGGTTTCAGGATCGGTATAAAACCGAATTTGCACGAGAAAACTCCGGCACCGAAACCCACGGCTCACGCCGGGAAAGTGAAATCCAACATCGATGGAGTCTGGATCTACCAGCGATCGCGTGTCCCGGTCGTTGGCCCAGGGCCTGAGGTCGGCCCGCAGGTCAGCAATTTCCGCCTTAAAGAGGCGAACAACGGTGGCGATTTTGCTCGCAAATTCGATACTGGTGGCCTGTTCGGCTGCATTCACGCCTCACCTTCCCTGTCAGCGTGGAGTCAAGATTAAGATAGCGACAATTTAAGAACAGTTAACAGGGTAACGAAGCGATCGCAAATTCTTGATCGACTTGAGGGCGCGATCGCCCCCGTCTGCGGAGCTATCGCACCACACTTTGCAACACCAATTCCCCCGTTGGCACTGGCGGTGCATTAACGGGATCAATCGTTACCAGCATCTGATCCGGGGCCGCACCACAAACTTCTGTTGGCAGTGACCACTGCACCGCCTCCGGACTACTGCGATTGAACGCGCCACAAAAGACTGGAGCAGCGGCTTCTTGATCCAGTGCCCACAGTCGATATACTTGGTCACTCGGCAGGGCAGGAACATCTGACGCGATGAGAATCGCCTCGTCCTGTCCAGGTAGCGTCAACAAACTGCCCGATGCCCCTGCCAATGAGCCAACCCCTTCTAGCAAATAGAGGGTTTCGCCCGTGCGGAGCTGGGTCAAGATGGTTTCGGTCTGGCGCTGCTGCTGCTGGAGCTGCTGAATCAGTGCTGTCGCGGCGTCCAGATCTTGCTGTCGAACCACGATTGCTCGCCGCAGCCGCAGATTATCCCAACCCATTACCAGAATGAGTCCGGCGGCGATCGCCGTCCCCACCCCCCACCCCCCCCGCCACGGGATCACCCTTGGTGATCGCCCAGGGGAGCGATCGCGGGAGTGTGCCTCAATGGCGCGATCGCTCCCCTGGGCTGCTGCCAAAATCCGGGCTTCTAGCCCAGCGGGCGGCGCAACGGGGACAAGGGCATGGGGCAGTTGTGCCAGGGTTTGGTCATAGACGGCTTTTTCCGCCTCAAGCTCAGGATGGTCTTGCAGGAGGCGATCTAGCTCAGCCTGTTCCGCCGGACTGAGGGCATCGAGTGCATGACCTGCAAGCAGGTCGTGCCAGTGTTCAGAAAAGTCAGAGCGAGTCATTGCAAGACAGGGAAGTAAAAACGGTTAAGGAAATCATCATCAGTTGCGCGTCGGTCACACCGCGTCGGTCACACTATGTCAAATCTTTCAGGATGTTGCGGAGCTTCTTGAGGGCTTGACGAGAGCGCGTTTTTACCGTGCCGAGGGGAATGTTCAGCCGCTCAGCGATTTGAGATTGGCTGAGCCCTTCGTAGTAAGCAATCTCTAATACGTCTCGTTCAGCATGGGTGAGCTGGTCTAGGGCTTCGCGAACGCGCTGGGCTTGGTCACCTTGTACGGCAGCCTCTAGGGGGCTGGGGCTGGCCGCGGTGGCTTGGTTGGTGGTCTGCCAACGCTGAAGCAGGCGAGATCGCGCCCCTCGCGATCGCACCCGATCAATGGCGCGAGATCGCGTCAACACAGCGAGAAAGGTGCTGAGCGATCCCCGGCTGGCATCGTAGGTTGGCTGCTGCCACAGCTTAAGAAACACCTCCTGACAGAGATCTTCCGCTTCCTCTGGACTGTTGAGTACCCGCAGGGCCAGGGTATAGACCAAACGACCGTAGCGTCGATAAATCACCTGCAGTGCCTCGGCTTGTCCAGCCTGCATTGCTGCCAGCAAGACAAAATCCGACGCCTCATCAGTCTGGGTCGTGCCTGGATTGTCAGCCTCGTCCATTCGCTTCACTACAGCTCCCCGCTGCGGAGTCTACCGTGATAGGTCGAACGAGCCCAACCTATCAGAGATACGGTGCATCCGGTTGGTTTGGATTGCCTTGGGACAGCAGCCCACCCCACAAAATCGACCCCAGCGATCGCCAACCGCACGAATCTTGCCCCCCTGAACAATCCCACCACCCAGCTCCTATCGGCGATTTCTCTCCCCTTATTATCAGGATGTTTGGGGCGTGCTAGAGAGAATCCCCAACCCCGTAGAGAGTACTACAGAGGCGAGTTGCACAGCGTGGATAGGGGCGGCACAGGGCAATCGTCGGTCCTGATCGCTCCCGGTCGCTCTGCCTCCCAGCCAGATGGGGTTGCCTTGGGGGAGGGGAGATGATGTTGAGAAAACGATCTTCATCGGCTCTGGGTCATTCCTCGATCACCCAATCCTGGAGCCTCAGCCAGGCAATCGCCTCAATCTCTGCCAGGGCTTGGCGGCGTTCCGTCTCAAGAGTATGACGCAAGCGTTGCTCAAAGGCCGCCAGAATACTGTCCTTGGTGTGGTGTTTGACCGCGATGATAAATAGAACCCCGAACCGATCGCGGTAGGCTTGGTTGAGTCGCTGAAAGCGATCGTACTCATCAGGAGACAGGGCATCGAGCCCCCGGCTCGCTTGCTCTTTCACCGACGCTTCGGCCATTGTGGCGCGACTCCCCAGGTCAGAATGGGCGAGAATGAGGGCCAACTAAGCCGAAAGTGAGAGCCGGTGCAGTTCTGCCACTAGGGCATCATGCACAGTCGCCAGGGTATTAAACGGACGCTGGTGCCAAACCGCCGCCGCGATCGCGGGCGTCTCTTCAAAGACTTCACCAATCGCTGCAACAAACCCACCTCGATCCAGATGATTCAAGGCCGTGAGAGAATGGGGCATCACACATCACCGGAAGCCAATATCTGTTTGGGGCAGTTTTGGGGCAGTGCTAGAGAATCCCGTTTCTAAAGTCTTTCCAAGATTACGCCCCATCCAGCGAATTTTGCCCGACGATGCAAAAAAGTAAGATGGCCCTTGCCAAAAAATGGGCATTCTTAAAGTAAGCCACGCGATCGCCCGCCACCCCAGTTAACACTTCCCCTAGTCCTCCTCATGCCGACCGTTTCACCGCCTCCTGACGGTCTGTCACTCAAAATTCATCTGACCATCACAGGAATTTCATTCTTGTTCTGCACGATATGAGGCGTTGCAGGTTACACCCCAAAGAATGACTAAACTGAACCGTTTATTCAGAGTGTCATCACGATGGGTTACCCTCAAAATCAGACCGTTCGGTTTCTTGGGGTGGGTTTTACGAACTGCGGTCAAGGAGCGTTAGGGATGATAAAAAAACCGAAACTGCGATGACATGCTTCATGGGTGCTACACCCGTAGCACTTTACGCAACGCAAAAGTTGTTTTAATATAGAACTCTAAAGTCGTAACGGCTCCGAGTTGTGGACTGGGCAGTTCCACTGTCTCCGTTAAGTCCAACTCCCGAGGGAAGCTTGGCACCCTGCACCCTTAACCTGAGCCGAGGTTCACTAGAATTTCCTCAAGTCCAGACTGCAACTTGAGTGAATGCTCCAGAGTCAAATGTGGTCATCCGCCCGCTTTCCCCTCGGAAAAGCCTTTTCAGCATCGTCAGTGGAGGCGATATTCATGCCTAAAGCCAACGCCCGTACATCCAAAACCAAGCCGCTCTTTTCCGCCGACGCTGTACGGACTTACCTACACGAGATTGGCCGAGTGCCCCTGTTGACTCACGAGCAGGAAATTGTGCTGGGTAAGCAAGTGCAACAGATGATGGCGCTGCTTGAGGTTCAGGAGTCGCTGACGGAAAAATTAGAGCGTGAGCCGACTCAGGCAGAATGGGCCGAGGCCGTTCAGCTTACGGAATCGGAGTTGCAAGCTCAACTGCGCGATGGACAGCGTGCAAAACGCAAGATGATCGAGGCGAATTTGCGCCTTGTGGTGGCGATCGCGAAGAAGTACCAGAAGCGAAACCTAGAGTTCCTTGACCTGATTCAAGAAGGAACCTTGGGGCTGGAGCGCGGGGTTGAAAAGTTTGATCCCACGAAGGGCTATAAGTTTTCGACCTATGCCTATTGGTGGATTCGTCAAGCCATTACGCGCGCGATCGCCCAGCAGGCGCGCACCATCCGCCTCCCCATCCACATCACCGAGAAGCTCAACAAAATCAAGCGGGTTCAGCGCGAACTGTCTCAGCAGTTGGGGCGTAGCGCCACCGTTCCTGAAATTGCCCAGGCCCTTGAGCTAGAAGCGGGCCAAGTGCGCGAATATCTCACGATGTCGCGCCAGCCCATTTCTCTGGATGTGCGCATCGGCGATAACCAGGATACGGAACTGCAAGAGTTGCTTGAAGACGACAAAGCCTCCCCTGAGGATTACACGGTGCGCGAGTCGCTGCGGCAGGATATTCGCAACCTGCTGTCGGAACTCACGCCCCAGCAACAAGAGGTGATCACCCTGCGCTATGGCCTCAATGATGGCAATGAACTGTCGCTGGCAAAGGTCGGAAATCGGCTCAACATCAGCCGTGAGCGGGTTCGTCAGCTTGAGCAACAAGCCCTGAAGCACCTGCGTCGCCGTAAGGGAAATGTGCGCGCTTATTTAGCGAGCTAGACCGTTGGGACAGAAACTCGGTTTCTCCTTGGCAATTTGCCCAATCTGTGAATTAGCTTTAGCAGAAACTGGGTTTCTTGCCCTAGGGTCTTGGTGCTTTCAAGTTTTCAGAATGAATTTGGACACCGCGTTCTGATTATCGGTTCTCCCTCCTCTGATTTTCACAGGCATTTGCTCATGGGCAGGTGCTTGTTTTTGCGGGTTGTGTCCCGCAAGAGATAGTCGTGGAATCTGGGGCGATCGCTGCGATCGCGCCCTGAGCCTGGGCGCTAAGGTCATCGCGGTTGAGGGCTTGCAGAAGCTGTAGGTGGGGCACTGCCGCCGCTGAGGAACTCACCCGGATTAAGAGGCAGGTCGCGATCGCGATCCCGCTGGCATGGTCGATCGCTTGGCTACAGGCCAGGGCTTCCGTCGCACGTTCTTGAACTTGGCTGCGTTTTCCCTGGGCCAGATCCTGCTGAGCGGCAAAGGTTTGCACATAGGCCAACATACGTTTGGCATCCACCTGCCGGAGGGTTAATCTCACCAGAAAGCGACTCTTCGGCATCTGGTTCACCGCGACCATAGCGCGCAGCAGCGGCGATCGCCCGCGCCAGCAATGCTTGGGCGCGATCGGACACACTGCCTGATACCGCTTGACCGCGGCAAACGACACTGAAACCGCCCAGAAGTTTAATCTCAAGCTGGGCCATCACCAAACCCCACATCCTGGGTTAGGAATGCATCGATTGGTCGAGTACGGGGGCAGGGGCGATCGCATCCCCGTTGCCCCCCGCCCATCGCCTATTCCAAGCTAAAGGAATCGAGGAAGCCTGCGATATCCACGCCTTCTTCCTTCCCTTTCGGCACCACCACCAACACTTGATAGAGACGGTTTTCAACCAGGTATAGGCGAGCGTTGACGGTGGCGTCTTCGCCAGTGTCCGTTGTGGCGTCAATCACCAGCGATCGCCCCGGATTCCCATTGAGATCCAGCGTTTCTTCGCTGACCAAGGTCCCGTTCACATTTTGTACCGCGCCATCCCGGCTGCCGTCGAGCAACATGGTGGGGTCAACCTGGCTCACCATCTCTGCCGGATAATCCGAATAGGCCACGACGTAGGCCGCGTTGCGGTTTTCCCCGGTGAAGGTATGAATCTCAATCGGGCCAACGGCGGTATCTACAGACTGCACCAATTCTTCCAGGGTGAGGGGGGTAGAAATCGCAAACCCACCGTTCTCCGAGGAAAATTCTTCCAGCGTAGGCGGAGTGGCGGTGTTGCAGGCCGCAACGAGCACCAAACTCAATAACAGGGGGCGAAAAAACGGTTTTCTCATCAGTGAATCTCCGACGGCATCATGAAGCAATAGGGCTATAATCGCGGGGGCTGGGCAACCCAACGCGATGGGGAAACCGCGTGGGTCGTCTGCCCGAGCGCAGTTGCGTTACGTTTCAGAACATGTGCTAGCGCGAGGTTTTCTCATCCAGTCCAGGAACTTTATCTAAGCCTTTACAAGGTTTACCCTGATCCCTTTCTAACAGTGCGGTCAACTCGGCAAAATCAAAGGCGTTCTTAAGCATTTATGGAGATTTTGACCCAAGGCGAAACCCTGGCGAGCGAAATTTTAGGCAAATGCTGGAGGATTTTTCTCCAGGACGACGATGATGGATAAACGAGACTCCAGCAAGATCGAAAGGATGGGTAGCTATGGGTGAGGGAACGCGAGCCTGTCGAGGGGTGGTGGCGGCAGGGCACACCCTGACAGCAGAGGCGGGCGCGTTGATGTTGCACCAGGGTGGCAATGCCTTTGATGCGGCGATCGCGGCGGTCATGACAGCTTGGGTCACCGAATCGATGCTGACTTCCGCTGGCGGGGGCGGTTTTTTGCTGGCCCATACGGCGGCGGGGGAGTCGTGCCTGTTCGACTTTTTCACCCAGACGCCGCGCCACAACACCATCCCGAGATCGCCCGACTTTTATCCCGTTGAGGTCAACTTTGGAGATACGGTGCAGGAGTTTCATATCGGCATGGGGTCAATGGCGGTGCCAGGGTGCCTAGCCGGCCTCTTCCACATTCACCAGCGCTTGGGACGCTTGCCCCTCGCCGCGATCGCAGAACCCGCCATCTACCACGCCCGGCATGGGGTGCGCCTCAACCCCTTTATGGACTATTGTTTGACCTTGCTTAAGCCGATTTTGCTGGCGACGGAGTCGGCGCGATCGATCTACGCCCCGCAGGGAACGCTGCTGACTGCGGGGGACACCCTGCGGATGCCTGCCCTCGCCGACACTTTAGAACGGCTCATTCACGACGGGGCCGAGTCCTTCTATGAAGGGGCGATCGCCCAGCACATCGCCCGCGATTGTGAACACCAGGGCGGCTATCTGACGATGGCCGACTTCACCCACTACCGCGTCATTGAGCGATGTGCACTCCAGGTGCCCTATCACGACACGGTGATTGTCACCAACCCGCCCCCGAGTTCGGGCGGGGCGTTGATTGCCTTTACTCTCAAGCTGCTGGATGCCGTTCCCCTAGCGCAGATGGGGCACGGCTCTGAGGCACATCTGGCAACCTTGGCTGAGGCGATGGCGCTGACCAACGAGGCTCGCCGAGATGGCTACGATCGCCGCCTCTATGAAGCCGGGGTCGCGGAAGCCTTTTTGGCGACGGATCATCTTGCGCCCTACCAAGCTGCCTTGCAGCAGGGCGTGAATAAATGGGGCAGCACCACCCACGTCAGCGTTCTGGATGCGGAGGGCAACGCCGCCAGCGTCACCACCTCCAACGGGGAGGGGTCCGCCTATTGTATCCCCCATACCGACATCATGGTGAACAACATGCTGGGCGAAGAGGACTTGCATCCCCACGGTTTTCATCGCTGGCAGCCGAATCAGCGGATTTCGTCGATGATGGCCCCAACGATTGTGTTACAGGGGGGAAAGCCCAGGCTGGTACTGGGGTCTGGCGGCTCAAATCGCATTCGTACCGCGATTTTGCAGGTGATCTCCAACGTGCTGGATTTTGAGATGGCGATCGCGGATGCCGTCGCTGCGCCCCGCATCCATTGGGAGCGCGGCACCCTGCATCTTGAACCGGGCTACGATTGCGATGCGGCAGAAACCTCTCGCCAATCCCATACGGAAACCATCGTCCACTGGCAGCAGCCCAGTATGTTTTTTGGGGGTGTGCATGGCGTCGCAGCCGATGACGGCACCCTCCAAGGGGCAGGGGATCATCGTCGGGGCGGCGCGATCGCGATCGCCTGATCCCAAGTCCTGCTAATGACAGCGACCGATCGGCATCCGGGTCGGCTGCACGTCCTGACGGGGAGCGGCATTGCTCACCCTAGGCTAGCCACGATCGCGCTGCCGCAGTTGTGCGCAACTCGTTTCGGTGAGTTGAGTGATGCTCTCTAGGGTCAAGGCGTCGGTGCTGACCGTTTCTGGCGTGTCCCCGAAGAACGGGTTGGGCGGGGTGCTGGGCATTGCCAGCCACAGCAGATATTCAATGTTGCCAGCGGGGCCAACGGCGGGGGATGCGGTGAGGCCGCGATCGCACCATCCTTGGGCACGAGCCGCCGCCACCACCTGCCAGATCGCCTCAGCCTGATCGTGGGGCGATCGCACCACGCCATGCTTCCCCACCTTTTCTTTACCGACCTCAAACTGAGGTTTCACCAGCAAAACCGCCTCACGGGGTGGCACCAGCAGCGCCCAAAAAGCCGACATCACCTTGCGTAGGGAAATAAACGAAACATCCATCACACCCAGGTCAGGACGCTGGGCCGTCGCGCCATACAACGTTTCAGGCGTCAGATGTCGCAGGTTGGTGCGCTCACGCAAGATCAGGCGCGGGTCTTGACGCAGTTTCCAGGCCACCTGCCCATAGCCCACATCCACGCCGTAGACACAGCTTGCCCCCGCTTGCAGCAGGCAATCGGTAAAGCCCCCTGTGGAAATGCCCCCATCCAAACAAACCCGCCCCGCCACTTGAATCGGAAACGTGGCGAGGGCATGGGCAAGCTTTTCGCCCCCCCGCGAGACGTAGGGCGATCGCTGCTTCACCCTAAGCACGGCTTCTGCATCGACCAAGGTGCCCGGTTTATCGATCACCTGCTGGTTGACCTGCACCTCCCCGGCACGAATGATGCGCTGGGCCTGCTGGCGACTGTCGCACAGCCCCTGCTCCACTAACACGACATCTAGGCGCTGTTTCGCCACGGCTTGACCTTTGTGGAAATGAAAATGCGGGGAACGAAGGCGGGCTGAGGATTTTCCCCGTTGCAGGCAGTAAATGTTGGTGGGATTTTCGGCGATCGCTGAAAATCCCCCGAATGTTCTGGGACAGCAGGTTGAGATGCGAACCTAAACGGCGACCTCTTCGGCGTAGCTGGCCTTGCGGGTAAAGTGAAACGGCCCCGCCAGCGATCCCCAAACATGTTCATCGGTCTCTGGGTCGCGGCCCCGATCCCAACTGATGAAGCGCTGACCGTCGATTTCAAATTCGCTATCGAGGTAGGTGTTTTTCCCTTTGCGCACCACCATGCAGGCTTTGCCAGGTTCCACAACCCCCCGGAAGCTATGCCCTGTCCACGTAACGATCATGTTGCAGCCGGGCATCCGTTCGACGCGATCGCGGGTCAGTTGCTTCAGTTTGTCGAGATCCCGAGCTGCGCCATAGAGCCCGGCCTCGTCTTTCACAATGTAGTTTTCGATCTCGATGTGATCGCCAGCGGTGACGAGTTTTAGCACCCGCGCCCGATAGGGCTGGGTCAGCATGAAATCGTAGGCTTGCTCAAGGTAGAAGCTCACCCCGTCTAGGAATTCCAAAGGCAGGGGACGCATACACACTCGGATGTGGGCATACAGCGGCGGATTATCGAAGGCTTGCTGCTGGTTCGTAAAGTCAGCGGCCATCCACCGGGCCAGGGTTTGAAGATCGGTCGAGTGTGTCATGCTCCCAACGGGCTGAAACGTCGATATGTGCCCTATTGTACGCTGCGACGTTCCTCCCGCGACCCAGGCGCGATCGCGCCCTCAAACAAGACGGCGGTTGAGGCAACTCGACCGCCGGTCATTCCCCCAAGGAGTCCAAATCTGGGGTTCACGGACGGAACTGTCTTCAGCACCGCTGTTCCAGGTATTGCCCGATCATGAGTTCCTCGCCGGCTCTGGAGATGATGGTTTGCCGAGTGCGGGTGCGATCGCCAATCAGCTTGATCTCTTCCTCAAAGCGAGAATCACCGTAGCTCGTCTTGAGCACCATCGTACGGGGGTCACGGAAAAAGAAGTTCGCAGTGACGGGCTTGTCCGTCGCGAACCCGCGATCGCGATAGAGCACTGAGCCCTTCACCCCAAACAGGGTGGAGCCATCCACGGGCTTTTTGCTTTGACCCGCTTTGACATAGTTACTTTCCCAGGTCACCTGTGCGCCACAGACTAAAGTGTTGGCGCTGAGCTGGTGCAGCATTTCCAAATGGTGCAAGTCGGCACTACCCGCCTCCAAAAACCGAATGCTAATGTAGCTCACTACTTCCTGGGCTTCCCCATTCTTTAGGGTGTAGTAGCGGCGCTCGGAGCGCCAGTCCCCTTCGCAGTGGCGGAAGAAGGCGGAAACTAAAGGCTCTGCAAGGATTCGGGCGGCATCAAGGGAGTAGGGCATAAACTCAAGCAAAAACGTGACAACGAGATAGATTCAGGCGCACAAAGGATTTAAACCCATGCCAAGCTCTTCTCTGGTTCCGGTTTCGGGGCGGGCCGTGATCGCGAACCCCAGGAGCATCAAGTCTTAAATATTGAAAGAAATGAAGTTTTGTAAACCTTTGTCAATGCTAGCGAGGCACTGAAGGAATGACAAGGTGCAGGGCGCGATCGCGGCTCTAGATGAGCAGAAATCGCCGCCGCTGCTGACATACTGTGCCCCAGGGCTAGATGAAGAACAGTAAGTGTTTATACTTATCAATAAGGTTTTATGGGAATTTGAGAGCAGCTCGGGGTTCCTAACCAAGGCGCAAAGAGTCCGATCAAGATTTCCCCAATCCTGAAGCTCTGGGGAGCGGAGCCGATTACACTGAAAAACAGCTCGCCGTCTCCGCTTTCAAGCGCTGGGCTGATCGATTGCATTCCTTCTCCAATCCCTATGGATATCCGCGCCTTTCATGAATTTTTTGACTGCTGCACTGGTGCTTGGATCTCCGAGCGCACCTATCATTACCTCAGCCATCAAGAGATTGAGCGATCGCGCACGGAATTTCAGGTCGCGCCGATTACCCCAGAACTCAAGCAAAAGGTTTTGAGCGATAACCACTACGAGGCGGTGGAAGGCTTTGAAGCGTTGCCGGGGTTTCGCCTGGGGTTTCATACCGTGTCTGAAACGGGGGAAGAAGTCAGTCAGGAGTTGCGAATGCTGTTTGTGCCCAAGCAGGTTGAGGATGGCGTGATTGAGGGCGATTATCTGCGCGATCGCGCCTATGAAGAAGATCGTCCCATCATTGCCCAGTTTCGCTACAGCCTGGGCACCCGCGAACTGTTGATGACCACCCGCTACACCCAGGTCGTCTCGGTGGACTCGATTACGCTGGTCAACCCAGACTTGCGCATCCGGCGCATTTTGAACTATCAACGGCCCCCAGAAGGTGAACCCCTGACCACCGTTCGGTTAGCGGGGTTTGGCGTTGAACAAAAGCAGTCTTAACCGCAGGCCAGATCCTGGTTCTGGTGGGGAGGCAACACTGGGTGCAAGTCCAGTAATGGGGCAAGGGCTAGCCTTGTTAAGGCGACCTTTTAAGGTGACCTTTGTTGTTGACTGCGCCGCGATCGCCGCCCACCCCGCCCAAAAAGTTAAAAATCCGTTTGCCGATATGCCATTGAGCATGAAACAATAAGAGATTGTGTCTCTTATTATCCAAAGCTGGTCTGAATTGTCATGGCTAAAGGTGTCCGCATTGTGATTACCCTTGAGTGCACCGAGTGCCGCTCAAACCCCAACAAGCGCTCTCCTGGGGTTTCTCGGTACACCACTCAAAAGAACCGCCGCAACACCACTGGGCGCATGGAGCTGAAAAAGTTCTGCCCCCACTGCAACGCACATACCGTGCACAAAGAAATTAAGTAGTTTGTCTAGTTTGTCACCGCAGGAGAAAACCGAATCACTATGGCTTACTTCCGTCGTCGCGTTTCCCCCATCAAGCCCGATGAAAAGATCGATTACAAGGATGTCGATCTGCTCCGCAAGTTCATCACCGAGCGTGGCAAAATTCTGCCTCGCCGCATCTCTGGCTTGACGGCACAGCAGCAACGCCACCTGACCACCGCTATCAAGCGGGCGCGGATGCTGGCGCTGTTGCCCTATGTGAACCGTGAAGGTTAACCCACCGATTGTTGCCAGTGCGGGCAGTCCCTTGCTGAAGACACCGGAAGCCACGGGCGGTGCGAGTCAGGCTATTCTGGGCTTGGCGATCGCTGCACGTTTGCACCGCCCCACTGTGGTTTGATCGACGGCCGGATGGGAAGTTCCTCCATTCGCGGGGTTAGCAGAGCAGGGATGGGCAAAAGGGGGCGATCGCGCCGCCAGATCATCAGAGTTGTTGGGATTGAGGGCTCAAAACGGTGGAAAAGGGTGCACTGGTAGAATTCCGTGTGCAGGGCAGTCCCCGGTTGGGTGTTGTGGATCGCCCCGAAGGCAAAAAAAACTGGGTCGTTCAAGATGCCCAGGGACACGCCCACACCCTTCATCCCCGCGACTTCACCTTCCAAATCGAGGGCAGTCAGTTTCAGCCAGAGCAAATTCCTCAAATTTTGGCAGAAGCTGAAGCCCACTTTGATCCCGATAGTCTTCAGATTGCTTGGGAACTCCTGAGTGAATCTGGAGAATCAACAGAGCCCGCAGCTTTGGCATTGCTCTTGTTTTCGGAACAACGTCCAGGGCAATGCTACGCCGCTCACCGACTCCTCTCAGAAGACAAAATCTACTTCAAACGGAAGGGCGATCGCTACGAGCCTCGTTCTGCCGCCCAGGTTGAAGAACTCCAGTATCAAATTGAGAAAGAAGCCCAACGGCAGGCCGAGTGGGATGGATTTTTGTCGCGGGTGAGCCAAGTCTTAGGCGGCGAGTCGCTAGAATGGCATAAGAGCGATCGCCCACGCCTTGAAACTCTAGAGCGGTTTGCGCTTCTGGGCGATGAATCCAGTCAGCGGAATGCCGCCCAAGAAATCCTGCGAGCACTCTCTTACTCCCCTTCAGCCGAGGGTGCTTTTCAACTTTTAGTTGACTTAGGACTTTGGAGCATCCACGAAAATCTGGCGTTGCGGCGTAGCCAGATCCCCGTTCAATTTACGGAAACGGCCCTTGTTATGGCTCAGCACCGTCTAGCGGATATGCCCCCAGATCCAGATGACGACGCCCGTCTCGATCTGAGGGCGTTGAAGGTTTACACCGTAGACGATGAAAGCACCCAAGAGATTGATGATGGCATCAGCCTGGAAACGTTAACAGACGGGCGTCAGCGCATTTGGATTCACATTGCTGACCCCAC
Organism: Leptolyngbyaceae cyanobacterium T60_A2020_046; assembly: GCA_015272155.1. Classification (GTDB taxonomy): domain Bacteria; phylum Cyanobacteriota; class Cyanobacteriia; order Phormidesmidales; family Phormidesmidaceae; genus JACYME01. Next base: position 2,055 of record JACYME010000046.1, on the reverse strand, counting down.
CCGCTGGGTGTTACCCGGCGATGCTCTTGATCTGGAGGCCCGCCGCCGCTGCACGACGCTCTATCTGCCAACGGGCATGGTGCCCATGTTTCCCCTAGAGCTTGCGGCTGGCCCCATGAGTCTGACGCAGGGCAGGGAGTGCTGTGCCCTGAGCTTTGGGGTAGTGCTCTCTGAGGATGGCGCGGTTGAAGAGTATTGCATCACAGCCAGCTTGATCAAGCCGACCTATCGCCTCACCTACGAAGATGTGGATGAGATGCTCGATTTGGGCATTCAAGCCGAGCCTGAATTGTTGGCGATCGCCCACTGGGCCAAGGTGCGTCAACGCTGGCGCGCAACCCAAGGAGCCATCAGTATTCACATGCCCGAAACCTCGATCAAAGTGACGGATGAGGATGTCATTGACATTCGTGTCTTTGATGACTCTCCCGCCCGTCAAATGATTGCCGAAATGATGATTTTGGCGGGTGATGTTGCGGCCCGTTACGGACAATCTCACAATCTGGTGATGCCGTTTCGGAGTCAGCCCCAGCCTGAACTGCCCTCCGATGAAGAACTGATGCAGTTGCCGACAGGGCTCGTGCGCGATTGTGCGATTCGGCGCTGTATGCCCCGCAGCGAAATGGGCATTACCCCGGCGCGCCATGCCACCCTCGGCCTAGAAAGCTATAGCCAAGTGACTTCGCCGATCCGTCGCTACACTGACCTACTGGCTCATTTTCAAATTAAGGCTCATCTGCGAGGTGAACCGCTGCCGTTTTCATCAACGGAAATGACGGAGCTGACTCAAGGCGTGAGTAGTGCAGCCTATGAGGCGGTTTTAGTGGAACGCCAAACCAAGCGGTACTGGGCACTCGAATACCTACGTCGCCAGGGAAGTGATGTGGTTTGGTCGGCGATGCTGCTGCGATGGCTGCGTGAGCATGATCGCCTTGGGTTGGTGATTTTTGAAGACCTGGGGCTAGAGCTGGCAATGCGGTTTGATCGCGATGTGGAGTTGGGCGAACGCCTTCAGGTGCGGGTGGTGCACGTCAGCCCCCGCCAGGATGTGATTCGCATGGAAGAAGTTTCTGAAGATATGGCTGAATCGGTGGCGTAGCAAAAACAGGGTAATCGCGCGATCGCGATCAGCCCTTCAACGCATTTCGATTCAGGGCAGAGTCATAAAGCCGCAAGTCCCACCGGTTGCGATCGTGAAAGCGCTCAATAAATGAAGAACTCAAAGGCTTCTTCCGATAGATGAGCTGATGCACCAAGCCGTTCAACCGCCCATGCTTGAGCAGTCGATACACATAGCGCAGGTTGAACAGCGACGGACGTGTATTGGCACGCATTGTGACGTGCGTCCATCCCAGTGCTGCCTGCAAGGGTTGGAATCCTTGTTCAAGAATCAGACAGTGATCAAACTTCTCTAACTCTGCTTGGGCTTGCAAAAATTGGGAGGAATTTGCCGCGATCGCCCGATCTGAGTTTCTCGCCAGGATTCTGCAATAGTAATTCGGCATCAGAAAAAGCTTATTTCTGGAATTTTCAAACTTTTCAATTTCCGTCACACGAGTAACCCCTTCATAAAGATTGAAGTAGAAATTAGAAACGAATCTTGATAAGGGATGCCTCAAGCATGTGATAAGCACAACCCGCTGATCTTGTTTCAAAATATCCAAGTTGGGAAGCCCCCACTCAGTTGCTACAAAAGTGACGTGGCAACGCTCACAGTAGTCCACAAATGCAGTGAGATCCATATCCGAAAATTTCTCTAGCCGGATGCGCTTTTGACTTTCCTGCCGAGTATATCCTGGGCAATCCAAAGTCTGTTCTGAATACTTTGGCAGCCCATTGTTGTGCCGTGGAAATAAATTCTCACCATTTATCTTGGCAAGCCTGATAACTGAAGTTCCGCCCGCTTTATGAAAGTGCTGAAACCAGATGAGTCGATAGGGATGATGGGACATTGATAAAGTCTGAGAGATATAATTGAGCCAGTGCTCCAAATCAAAACTTACTCCATCCACTGCCCCTTATCCCCCAAATCGTTCCTCCCTGGGGAGAAGAAAG
>JACYME010000173.1 GCA_015272155.1 Leptolyngbyaceae cyanobacterium T60_A2020_046 | reverse complement strand
TACTACACCTCTGGAAGTGGCGGATTTAGCCGAGCAAGCCTTTCCCCTACAAGCCTTTCCCCTATTTGAGCGGCAAGCGGCGTTGATTCAAGCTCTGCTGTTATCGGAGTTGGGTAAGAGTGTTCGTTCTCGCCTCCGTTCCAAGCGTCGTCAATCCGTTGAGGATGCCCTCGGCCCACTCATGGGGGATCTTGAGTCAGATCGGGCAGTCCGGGCGGTCATCGGTTACCTGGTGACCGCAGAAACATGGAAACACCTGCGGGATGAATTTGGCGCGAGTGGTGATGCCTTAGCCCAGGCTGTGGCGTGGGCAATCCGCACGCTCATTGCCGATTTAGAGCGTCGCCCCTGAAGGACGGGGTTGGATGGGATGGCAGTAATGCTGGTTCCTGACAGGACGGGAGTTCCTGACAGGACGGGAGCAGCGGGGGCGGGCGATCGCGACGTTGCATCACCCCTCTAAGGATTGGGATTCCGAACTGGGGGAAACCCTTGGGGGCGTCTCGCGCGGGGCGTAAAAGTCCTGAAGCCAGTCCACTTCCAGCTCGTTGAGGTAGTCCACCACCCAGTTGGCCCGGCGCTGCACCATGCGGTATGGGTAGAGGTGGGCGACTCCTGCGACGGGAATCTCAGCCGCTTTGGCCGATTCGATGCCTGCGTAGGTGGCGGCGATCGCGAGGCATTGGCGGGCGGTGAGGTTTAGTCCAGTTTTTTGGGCGTTGAGGGCAGCGATCGCCTGACGATAGGCGTCACCGGGGGCATCTTTGCCATCGCGGGCGAGGTTTTCAGCGGTGATCAGAGGCGTCAGGCCGTCGGCGAGGTCGGCGTGGCTCAGCACCCAATCCACATCGGCCCGGGGCGCTCCGGTCACGATGTACAGCGGAATTTGCGCGGTGCGAAAGCGATATATCAGGTCTTGCAGGCCGGGGTACAGCGGCAGGCGATCGGTGTCGGCGAGGGCTTGGCGATAGCGCTCAGATTTCGTCGCCACCAATTTATCCAGCGCGTCTGAGGACACGACTCGGCCCCGACGCTGCAAGAGTTCGCGCAGGCCCGCGCGATCGCTGCGGCCTCGGCACAGTTGCGCAAACTCGGCGGGGTCGGGGCGCAGGTTTTCGGCGATCAACAGTTCATCCGTCAAGCGTTGCTGAAGCTTACCGTCTTGAATGATGATGCCGCTAAATTCAAGGAACGCTGCTTTCAGAGCCATACCCCCCACTGCCCACCCTCGGAGCCCCTACCGTTGTGCTTCTTAACACTTACCACGGTCGGGACTGCGATCGCGGGTCATCCCTCCTCTACACGGCACAATAGAGGCTGGGTAGTTTGCGATGCCCATATCTTGAGTGTTGACCCGTGCTTTGCGTAACATGCAACCTCCTTCCGTCCACGAACCCTTAACCCCAGAATCCATCCCCGCCCTGCTGGCAACAGCCCAAACCGATGCCCCAGCGGCCTACTATCGCCTCATGGAACTCTATTGTGTGGTCAAGGCCGGAGGGCTCGAAGCCCAGCGCCACGTCGCCGAGCGCCTGCTTCAGCAAGAAACCGCCGCCCTGCACGCCGAGATTGCGGCCCTGAATGCCCAGCCTGGGGAAGATCCGCTGCGACCCAATCGCCTCCGCGCGCTGCACCAAGAAATTGAGGAACTGCGGCGTTCTGTGGCTCACCGCCTAGCCTATTTGGATTCGATTTCTGCCGAGGAGGCGGCGATCGTCGCCCGTTGCCTGCCCACCATTGACGCCTATTTTCTATCTCGGAATGCGGTGCAGTCATGACCGAACGATGGGATGCGATCGTCATCGGCAGCGGGTTGGGTGGGCTTGTGGCGGCGGGGTTGCTCGCCCGCTATGGTCGCCGTGTGTTGGTGTGCGAAAGCCACACGATTCCGGGCGGCGCGGCCCACGGGTTCGAGCGGCAGGGTTTCAAATTTGACTCGGGGCCGTCGTTTTTTTCGGGGCTGGGCGATCGCGTGTCGCGCAATCCTCTCCGGCAGGTGCTCGATGTGCTGGGCGAATCCTTGGATGCGGTGCCCTACGATCCCCTGGGGTACTACCATCTGCCCGAGGGTACGGTGCCGATCTACCGTCGCCTGAAGGATTATCAAGCCGCGATCGCCCATGTCACGCCCCAGGGCGCGGCAGAACTCGGAGCCTTTGTGCAGCGACTCTTGGCCCTCTATGCCCCACTGAGCGAAATTCCGAGCCTGGGGCTGCGGCCCGACTTGGGCATCGTGCCGTTGTTGCTGCGGCATCCCACCGCGCTGGTGAAGCTGCTGCCACAATTGGGTGCGGTGCAGCGCTCAGCAGGGGAAATCTTGGATGCGACGGTGCATGACCCTTGGGTACGGCGACTGATTGATTTGGAATGCTTTTTGCTGTCGGGATTGACGGCCCACGGCACGATCGCGCCGGAAGTGGCCTTTGTCTTTGGGGAGCGCGAAACCGCCTCGGTGGACTATCCCCGGGGCGGCAGTGAGGCGATTGTCGCGGCACTAGTGCGCGGTCTCCAGCGGTGGGGCGGCACGCTACGCCTGGGCACCACCGTCGCCCGGATTTGCGTTGAGGGTGGGCGTGCGGTGGGCGTGCAACTCACCACGGGCGATCGCATTGCTGCCCCCATCGTCATTTCCAACGCCACCCTCTGGGATACCTACGGCAAACTGCTCGCGCCGGAGGAGTTGCCCCCGCAGTTTCGCACGCGGGCGCTGGCAACCCCGGCGATTCACAGCTTTATGCACTTGCACCTCGGCATTCGCGCTACGGATTTGGCAGACCTCGCGGTGCATCATGTGGTGCTGCACGATCGCGATCGCCCCCTGACGGATCCGGGCAACACCTGCATGATTTCTATTCCCTCGGTGCTAGATCCCACCCTTGCGCCCCCCGGCAAGCATGTTGTCCACGCCTACACGCTGGAACCGTGGGCGGGCTGGCAGCGCGATCGCACCTATGCCCAACGCAAGCGCGATCGCGCTGAACCCCTCTACCGGGCCTTAGAGCGGGTGATTCCCGATATTCGCGATCGCGTTGAGGTGGAACTCATCGGCACACCCCTCACCCATCAGCGATTTTTGCGCCGTCACCAAGGTACCTATGGCCCCGCGATCACCGCTGGAGAAGGGCTGTTTCCCAATGGCAAAACCCCCATCGCCGGGCTCTATCGGGTTGGCGACAGCACCCTCCCCGGCATTGGGGTGCCCGCCGTCGCCGCCTCCGGCATCTTCTGCGCCAACGGGTTGGTCTCGTGGCAAGAGACGGCGAATCTGGTGACCGCATGGACTCGCGATCGCCCCCACACTCGAAGCTAGCGCGCCCCAACCGTTCAAAAAACTCCCCCAGCGGCAAGCTGAGGGAGCGGTGTTGTCTTGGTTCTCAATCAGGAGGATTGGTCTAGCGAGTCATACAACCCTTATCGGACATCGCGCACGCCGCGATAAATCAGCGTTTCTGAGACCGGGTGCAGAGCTTCGGGAGAACGCTTAATGGCATAGGCCCGTCCTCGG
>JACYME010000216.1 GCA_015272155.1 Leptolyngbyaceae cyanobacterium T60_A2020_046 | reverse complement strand
ATTTACGGGCTAGGGCTAGAAAGCTCCGTCTCTTTAGAGCGGGGATTGGTTACACGCCCCATTCTCCAGCGGTGGAGGTGTTTTTGTCGATGCTGCGGGCCGATGCATTCCACGTCTCGGCCTGGGTTCAAGACCGCCCCATCAGCCGCTAAGCCCTTGACTGAGCTAGGCGTCTTGAACCTGATTTGGGGGCGATGACCACTGCAAAGGTGTCGATCGCGATCGCCACTCACCAGCCCGGAACTTTACGGAGCGTAGGGCGTCTTGACCCTGGTTGTGGAGACTTTGCGGTTTCAGATTCCAGGCTAGGATAGCCACAGACATGAAGGGTCAGCATGAAACGAGGCTATTGGTGGGGACTTGGGGCGATCGCGCTCTTGGTGGTGATGGTGATGAGCCTGCGCGCCTGCCGTCAGGGGGAAGGCAACCTCGGCGGCCTGTCGCCCGAAGAGGAAAAGCGCATCCGGGCGGGCCTCACCCTGCGAGATGTGGTACTAGAGCAGCCCGATGACAACGGCCAACTTCTGTGGCGCGTCAATGCCGAGGAAGTCAGCTATACCCCCAACCAGCGCACTGCTAGTATTGTTCGCCCGCGCGGAGAACTGTATCAAGATGGCGAGCTGATCTATCGCGTCAGTGCCGAATCGGGGGAAATTCTGGACAACGGCAAGCGGATTTTGCTGACGGGCAATATTGTCGCCACGGGGGTCAAAAATCAGGCGGTGCTGCGCGGCGAAGAAATGGAATGGCAGCCTGAACTGGCCCTGATGACCGTGCGCAACAACATCACGGGCACGCACCCCCAACTGCGTGCCAATGCCCAAGAAGCGCGCATTTACGATCGCGAAAATCGGATGGAACTGGACGGCGAAGTCGTCGCCAATACCGTCGTGGAAGACCCCACTACCGAGCCCTGGGTCAAGCTTCAGGCTGATCTGCTAGAGTGGAATTGGGAAGCCGAAACCGTTGTCAGCGAGCAACCGCTACGGGTTGAGCGCCTCCGCGACAACCGCGTGATTGAAGTCGTCACCGGGGCGACGGGGTCGGTTAATCTCGCTGAAAACCGCGCCACGTTAGTCGATGATGTGCGCGTGTTGTTGATCGAAACTCCCCTGGAAATTCGTAGCGATCGCGCCGTGTGGGCCTACCAAGAAGAACGCATTGATGTTGAAAGCCCCCTCAGCCTCGACCATGCTGAACAAAACATTACCCTCACCGCCCAGCAGGGCAACCTTGACCTGCGCAGCCAGCAAGCCTTCCTCACGCGCGAGGTGGTTGCCGTGGGACGCCGCAACAACAGCCGCCTCGCTGCTGATCGCCTGACTTGGAACCTGCAAGCCCAAACCCTATTGGCCGAAGGCAACGTCAACTATCGCCAGGGCGACCCGCCGGTAACCGTGCGCAGTCCGCGAGCCCTGGGCCGCATTGAGGCTGAAACAATTTTGCTAGATGGCGGCAGAGTTGTCACAGAAATTGTGCCCCAGTAACCGCGTCCCAGTAACCGCGCCTGAGTCTGAGCAGCAGGGTTTGGGAAAGTTTGGGGTATAGCCTCCTCCGACACCCAATGTTGCACCCGGTCATTGCAGAACCGTCATCAAGCAAAGCAACAGCGCCTCTGTCCACTCCACCACCGCGCCATAGGTGTCGCCCGTGTGACCGCCCAGCTTGCGGTTGAGCCACGCACCGATGATGACTGCCAGCGCAAAGCCCCCGAGGGTGGTGCCAAAGACAAACAGCCAGCGATCGCGTCCGCCCAGCCAAACCCCGAACCCCACTGCCAGCAGCAGCCCCAGCCCCAAAACCCAGTCCACAGCGGGATGGCTGCTGGCTTTGTGGAATGCGCCTTTGCCCTCGGCTTTGAGGTAAGGATAGCGGGCGATCGCCACCACCTGCCCCCAGCGCCCCCAGCCAGCAGCCGCCATCAGCGCAAACCATCGCAGGGTGCCAATATCCGCCAGGGCAACGCCCTTCAACCCCAATACCACCACCGCTGCCATCACCCCAAAGGCCCCGGAGCGACTATCGGCCATCACCGCCAGCCGCCGCTCGGGGGCAGGGACGGCTAATCCGTCAGCGGTATCCATTGCGCCGTCGAGGTGCAGTCCCCCGGTGAGTGCTACCCAGGTTGCGACCACTAGGGCGCTGCGGGTGCCCAGGGGCATGGTGAGTCCCTGCAACAATGCATCCAGCCCGCTGAGCAGTCCCCCAATCAACAGGCCCACCAGCGGCGCATAGCGGGCAATGCTCTGGAAGTTCATGGGCCAATGGCCCGGAATGGGCAGGCAGGTGTAAAAGGTGACGGCAGCGGTGATCTGTGCCAGCCAGCGGCGGGGAGAGATCCTCGAAGACCTTGATAAATCTGGCTTTGGGGGCATCATGATGAGATGGGGATCGGCGATCGCGCAACACCGCGTTTCAATATCGGCAGAATTTTGAAACTGGGCTGCCACAGTCCGCTTGACAAACAGCGGATGGAGGAAAACCGTTGTCAGCAATTGGTTTGGGGCTGGGGCGAGGATGACATCTGGGCCGATTTCTGTCGCGATCGCAGAAAACCGTCCTAACCCCGAGATCGATCCCAAGATGATCGACTATCGTGAGAATAGCCCTTGACGAAACCTGCACTCCAGATCTCGTTTCCCGTATTCCTGATTGTATTTCCAAGCTTCCCATGAGTTACGACCCTGCTGCTTCTAGCCACCGCCCTTCCCCTTGCCTGGTCGATAGCGGCATTGTGGTCAACAAAGCTGACATGCTGAGGCTACTTAACGATTTGGGACAGGTAACCTACCTCGATATCCAAGATGAGGCGGTTCTCAGCGAAGGCAGTGGCTATGTGATGGATGTCTTTGCCGAGCCAGGGCTCGCCACCCTAGTCGCCAATCAGAGCCTGTATCTCAACGTTTGCAGCTTTGATTACCTTGAGCTTGAGCGGCTGCCTGAGCAAAAGACCGGCTTTAGCCTGGTGCAAGACACCCGCCGCCTGCGTCTAATTCCCCTGACGACGCCCATGCAAGAACACGTGACCCGCAGCTTCAACGCGGCCACGCTGGAGGCGATGCTGGCCGAAGCACTGTCTGCAAGCCTAGATGTTTGCCTGGATGATGACAACTCCCTCGGTGGGAGCTAGCTCGAACGCGCCGCCAGCGCCGTTCTCAAAACCAGGGTGCTTTAAGGACAGCGGTGTTTAGCGATGTATCATCCGCGATCGCGCCCTCTCCGTCACCTCGCCCACACGATACAATTGAGCGTTCCATCCTTCTGAGCAAGAGCCGCATTGAAACAGTTTGAGTATCGCTGTGAGGCGCGCTGTAGCCATACCCTCGCACGAGCAGGCATTTTTCAGACCCCCCACGGTCCCGTCGAAACCCCCCGATTTATGCCCGTGGGCACCCTCGCCAATGTGAAAACCGTCACCCCAGCCCAGCTTGAAACCACCGGGGCGCAGATGGTGCTGGCCAATACCTACCACCTGCATTTGCAGCCTGGGGAAGCGATCGTCGCGGCGGCGGGCGGGGTGCATCGGTTCATGGGGTGGAATGGCCCCATGCTGACGGACTCTGGCGGCTTTCAGGTGTTTAGCCTGAGCCAGATGCGCACCATTTCCGAAGACGGGGTTACGTTCAAATCACCAAAGGATGGTCGCATCATTCACCTGACTCCTGAGGCTTCCATCCACATCCAGAATCAGTTGGGGGCCGATGTGATCATGGCCTTTGACGAGTGTCCGCCCTATCCCGCCAGTCGCGAGGCAGTGGAAGTGGCGACCGATCGCACCTATCGCTGGCTGAAGCGCTGTATTGAAGCCCATCATCGCCCTGACCAGGCGCTATTTGGCATTGTGCAGGGGGGCGTTTATCCTGACTTGCGACAGGCGGCGGCTGAGGCGCTGGCTGCCCTTGACCTCCCCGGCTATGCCGTTGGAGGGGTGAGTGTAGGCGAACCGCCTGAACTGATTGAAAAAATCGTGCGGGCAACTACGCCGCTGCTGCCCCAGCACAAGCCGCGCTACTTGATGGGGGTGGGCACCTATCGAGAAATGGTGCGCTCGATCGCGGCGGGCATTGACCTGTTTGACTGTGTGATCCCCACGCGGTTGGCGCGGCATGGGACGGCCCTTGTGCGCGGCGATCGCTGGAACGTCAAAAACGCCCGCTTTCGCGAAGACTTTGCCCCCATCGATGAGGATTGCCCCTGCTACACCTGCCAAACCTTTAGTCGGGCCTATCTGTGTCACCTCATCCACGCTCGCGAAATGTTGGCCTATACGCTGCTGTCGATTCACAACATTACGGAACTGGTGCGGTTTACCCAGCGCATTCGAGCCGCAATTTTGAGCGATCGCTTTGTCGAAACCTTTGGAGAATGGCTCCAGGAACCTGTGGCGATTGAGTAACCAGAAGTCTTGAGTCGCGTGTTACAATTCATGGCAATTATGAGGACTGTGTTGGAGAGGTCGAGACTCAATGGAAGCTGCACTTTTGCTGGCCAAGCTACCCGAAGCCTACGCAATTTTTGATCCCCTGGTGGACGTTCTGCCTGTGATTCCGGTCTTTTTCCTATTACTTGCCTTTGTGTGGCAGGCGGCAGTTGGTTTTCGCTAAACCGCTGTAATCTCAGTCCGTTCTGCGAGGGGAATTCCCCTCCACAACCGGTTTGAGATCGGGCGACGCTGACTAGTCAGCGTCGCCTTTGCTTTGGGCGCTCAACACTGGGGATGAAGCCGGAGCGGCTTTTTGGGGCCTGCATCGGCGCGATCGCGCACTACAACACCCCATTCAACCTGAATCCGAAGGTTATGGCGGCGCTATAGAAGCAGCGCTATAGAAACTGACAACGCTCTAGGCGCAGCATCATCGCATCGAGCAGGGCCGCATCCCCAAAGCCACCGCCGCGCCCTGTCCCAAAGCCGCCCATCAACAGCGATCGATGCCAGGGTAAGCGCCAGAACCACAGCGCTGGAAACTGACCGCGCGGCGCGTCGAGGCTGAATTCTAGAAAATCATAGAATTTAAAGAACCCAAAGGGTCGGGTTTTGACCGCCGTCCATTCAACGGTGCGACTGAGGGCGAAGGCGTTCCGTTTGGCCTGGTGAACGTAGAGGTCGTGCTGGACGCTAAACCCAAAGTGACCGTTGCTGTAGTGCGTCCAGCGCTGATCAATTTCGTGGAGCACTGCACAGGGAAATTGCGCGATCGCGTCTGCATCGAGCCAGCCTGCGCGCCCGCGATCGGTCGCCGCCACCATCAGCTTAAAGGTAATGAGATCCGCTGCCTGCCATTCTTCCTCACTAAGCAGCGTTTCGAGATCGTGATAAGTCCACTGTGCGGCAACGGTTTGCATGGCTCACCTCAACCCGGGTTTCCCAGATCAGCGCTCGGACCTTCGATCGCCCCTGGCAGGCATTTCTCAAAATGGAGCACCAGCGCATCGAGCAGCGCATCGCTCACCGTGTAGGCGCTGTCGAGGGTGGTGCATCCCCAGCGCCAGGTCGGCAAATGGCCCGGAGGGGCGTCTAGGTTGAACCGGAGATCTCGGTAGGTTTTGTGACGGGTGATGACGCTGACGCTGGCAATGCTCAAGGCATCCTGCCAGCCCAGCCGCTGCAAAAACTCGTCTTCGCGACGGCTGACCTGCCCAAATACGCGGCACTGGGCGCGAAATCCAAACCGATTTTCGCTGTGCCGAGCCCAGAGCCCGTCAATGGTTTGGACATCCAAACAACTCCACTTCATCAGCGCCTCGGGCTGAATGGGACGCATATCGCGGCTGAGCGCGGTGAGGATCAGCCGTTCCGTTTCCTGATCTGCATCCTCAAACTGCTGCGCCCAGAGAAGCTGTCGCAGGCGGCTGTAATCCAATCCCATGCCGGAGTCGATCGCGCCGTACTGGGCATCGGTGACTTCGCGCTCAATTGCGCGGGCGACCTCCGGGTCAATTTCCCACAGGCGGCGGGCCTGCTCTAGGCGGCCCCGGTCAAAATCGCTGGGGTAAAGGGTATGGGCGATCGCGCCTTGAAATTCTTGCCGATACCGATGGGTTTGATCCTGCTTAACCTGTAGTTCTGTCTGCTGCTGGGCCTGTTGGGCCTGGGTAATTTGCTGAAGCCGGGTGGCTTCCTCCTGCTGCTGGAGGCGGGTCACCTCGGCCTTGATGCGGGTGATGTATTCCTGATCGATGGCGGAAACGTCCTCGTAGGTCAGCCCCAGGTTTTGATACAGCTTTTGCAGTTCCTTCCAGGTGCTGTCGCTGAGGGGATAGCCGCGATCGAGTTCTGCATTCAAGACTTCGCGGTATTTTTGCAGCTTGGTTTGGCGGTCAAGATAGGGGCCCAGGGCGCGGGCAATCATGGCCTCGGCTTCATCTACGGGCAAGTTGAGGCGATAGCGCAAGAGTTCCAGATTCGCCTGTTCGACCGGGGAGAGTTCGCCCCGCCGCAGGGCGTAGGTTTCTGCCCGGGCTTGGAAGAGCTGACGCGCAGGCAGCAACGGTTCCAAAATGGGGAGCAGGGTTAAAAAGGCTTCGGCATCGTTGCTTTGCACTTGCAGCCGGACTTGCCCAAGGGTCAGGCTCAGCCGCAGTTCAACGGGGGAGTCGGTGAGGCGATCGCCCAAGCGTTGCAAAAACGGTCGCAGGCGTTCTGGCTCCGTAAACAGCACTTGAATGCCCAGCCGTCGTCCTCGGTTGGCGTTGTCGGTGACGTAGGTCAGATTTGTGGCGGGCGTGAGGTTCAACCCCTGCACGGTGGTCAACAGGGCTTCGACTTCGCGATCGCGATCGTCGGCACTCAGTTGAGCGTCCATCACCTGAACGACCGCCTTCGCCATGACTTCTGTTGCAGACAGGCTCTCTTGAACCATGACAACCAAACCCTGAACGGTGGTATTGCGACCTAAGGATACCTCCAGACCTTTGCCCCCGCACAGAATTCCCACGGAATTCTGCAATTCCTTGCCCAATGGGCGATCGCTGGGCGATTCACCGCCAGAACCAGGACAAACTGGAGGAGCCTATGGAACGCCCTGTCGGGAACATGCAGACGCCGCCGCCGAAGGCTCAGTTTCGATGGGGGAATTCGATGCGGGGAAATGGGATCTGCACCCTCACCCATCCAGAGGTGACGGCTCGGCGGGTTTTAGACACCCAGCCATTTTCAAAACTTAACGGGGTGCTGTAAGGATGGAAATCCTTGAAAAACCTTTGGAATCTGGGTGCTGAGAATCTCGTACATTACACTGTGAGCCGAACGTTCGTTTTTGCGGGCTGGGTGGGCAGCTTATACCCCATGATGGTGCGATCGCCCCCTGTGCCAGAAACGACGCGCCCTCACCCCCCAAGCCGGGGCCGATCATCTCGCGATCGCGCCCACAGGCTGACTGATTTGCCCCCTTTGCCCCGTGTCATCGATGCTGCTATGACCCCTGTGTTGAATGGAAGACGGAGGCCCAAACCATGACCGCAACCCCTCAGTCTCCCCAACTCACCCTCGGCCAATTTTCTCCCTTTGACCGCCTGCCAGAATCGGCCCGCGCTACCCTGGTGCAGGGTAGCCAATTGCTGCGCTATCGCATCGGGCAGGCCATCATTCGGCCTGAAACCATGCCCCAGGTATTGGTAATTCTGGATGGGCAGGCCCGTCTTTTGGCGCAGGATCCTGTCACCGAGAGCCCCGTTACCCTCAGCTTGGCAGCGCAGGGGGCGCTGTTGGGGGTAGTCAGCGTGCTGCGCGGCACCGTGTTTGAAACCGCGATCGCCTCTACAGAGCTGATCGCCCTCAAGCTCTCCAGCGCCATCTTTCAAAAGTATTTGGTGGACTATCCCGACTTTGGGCAGGGGATACAAAGTCGCCTCTATCTGCCCGAGGTGTTTGATCTCCTGGCCCGCCACACCGACGATCAAGCCATTGACCTTGGGGATCTGCCCGATCTCGCCCGTCACATTTGCGAAACCGGGCACGTCATCGCCCTACCCTATGGCAAAAGCCCCCTCGACCGAGCCGCAATGGGTGCAGAGACAGGCTACACCTGGTTTGTCAGCAGTGGCACGGTGTTGAATCAGCCCGTGGGCAGTCCCCTAAATTTAGAATGGGCCCAGGCTGAACTGGAGGTGATCAGCCCCCAGGGCGCGCGGCTGATTGGCTTGCCCGAGCTGGCAGGGGTGCAGCAGGCGATCCGGGCGGCCCGGGTCGAGGGCGAAGGAGTCGAAGACTCCTTTGATCGCGAGGCGATTCCCTACGCACCGGAGCATCCGCCTGAGCCCTCGGGCTCAGGCGAAGTCAGCACTGCGAAAAAGGACTTTCCCTTTGTGCGCGGTCGCGGTGAGATAGATGGGCTGCTGGCCTGTTTCGAGATGGTCTGCCAGCACTATGGCATGCCCTTTCGGCGGGATATTGTGCGGCGCATTTTGACTAACCAGCGTGATCGCATGGGGCAGCTTTCCCTCCCCCTGGCGGGCAAAGTCGCGGAATTTATGGGCCTCAAAACCCAGATGACGCGGGTTCCGGTCAGCGCGATCGGGCGCTTGCCCACCCCCGCGATCATTAGCTGGAATGAAGGATTCGCCGTCCTATACGACACCAACGCGCGATCGCGCTTTCTGGCCGTCCCCGAAACTGGCCTGATTCAGCGCAGCCCCCTCGACTTTGAAGACACCTGGGGCAGCAGCGGCGAAGTGCTGATGATCGAAACCACCCGCGACACCCCCCAGCAGCGCTTCGGGTTGAACTGGTTCCTCCCGTCGCTGAAAAAATATCGCTGGGTGCTGTTTGAGGTGCTGCTCGCCTCCTTCTTTGTGCAGCTTTTTGGCCTCGCCAACCCGCTGATGGTGCAGGTCATCATCGATCGCGTCATCGTCCAAAACAGCATCGACACGCTGCAAGTGCTTGGCGTGTTCCTCATCATCGTCGCCATCTTTGAAGCGGTGTTGAGTGCCCTGCGAACGTACCTGTTCGTCGATACCACCAACCGCATCGACATGGCCCTCGGCTCCGAGATCATCGATCACCTCTTGCGGTTGCCCCTGCGCTACTTTGACCGCCGCCCCGTGGGAGAACTGTCGAGCCGCGTCAACGAACTCGAGAATATCCGACAATTTCTCACCGGCACCGCCCTCACCGTCGTCCTCGATGCGGTATTTTCGGTACTTTACATCGTCGTGATGTTCATCTACAGTTGGCTGCTGACCATTGTTGCCCTCGCCACGGTGCCCCTGTTTGTGGCGCTCACGGTGCTGGTGTCACCCATTGTGCGCCGCCAACTGCGCGCCAAGGCCGAACGCAATGCCGAAACCCAGTCCTACCTGGTGGAAGCGCTGTCGGGCATTCAAACGGTCAAGGCCCAAAATATTGAACTGCGCACCCGTTGGCAGTGGCAAGACCGCTATGCCAGCTACGTCAGCGCCGGGTTCAATACCGTGCTCACTTCCACCACCGCCGGAGCCGCCAGCAACTTTCTCAACAAGCTCTCTTCGCTGCTAGTGTTGTGGGTAGGCGCATACCTGGTGCTGCAAGGTCAACTGAGTTTGGGGCAGCTAATCGCCTTCCGCATTATTTCGGGCTATGTGACGGCTCCGCTGTTGCGGCTGGCGCAGCTTTGGCAAAACTTCCAAGAAACGGCGCTGTCACTGGAACGATTGAGCGACATTCTCGATCATCCCCACGAGGCAGAGGAACATGGCCGCGACCAAATTCAAATGCCTGATATTCAGGGCCATGTTCAGTTTGAGAATGTGTCTTTCCGGTTTGCGCCGTCTGGGCCGCTACAGCTCGCTAATGTGAGCTTGGAGTTTCCGGCGGGGCAGTTTGTCGGCGTGGTGGGCCAGAGTGGCTCGGGCAAAAGTACCTTGATGAAGCTGTTGCCGCGCTTGTATGAGGTCGATTCGGGCCGAATTTTGATCGATCGGTACGACATTAGCAAGGTGGAACTCTATTCCTTGCGGCAGCAAGTGGGGATTGTGCCCCAAGATAGTCTGCTGTTTGAGGGGACGGTGCGCGAAAATATTGCGCTGACTCGCCCCGATGCTCCCCCCGAGGCCATTATTGAAGCAGCGCGAATTGCCTGTGCCCATGATTTCATTATGGATATGCCGCTGGGCTATAACTCACGGGTGGGTGAGCGAGGGGCGTCTTTGTCGGGGGGGCAGCGCCAGCGCATCGCGATCGCCCGCACCATTTTGCACAATCCGCGTCTCCTGATCTTGGACGAAGCCACCAGCGCCCTGGATTACGACACCGAAAAACAGGTGTGTAATAACCTCAAGGTGTGGGCCAAAGGCCGCACGGTGTTTTTTATCACCCACCGCCTGAGCACCATCCAAGATGCCGACCACATTCTGGTGATGGATAAGGGGGCCGCTGTGGAACAGGGCACCCACGAGGAACTCATGGCCCTCCGGGGCCGCTATGCCACCCTGTATCAACAACAAGCCAGTTCTCCCGAATAAGCCATGACTTTTGTGACTCCCTCCGCTGAACAAAACGGCCACGCCACCCCCGGTGCAATGACCAACGGGGCAACCCCGAATGGGGCGACGGTGCAGGTCAGCCGCCCTGCGGGGCCATCCTCCCCAGCGCCTGCTCCCTATGAGCGATCAGTGATTTTGCGCCAGTCGCCCCTGTGGGCGAGGCTGGTGGTGTGGGGCATTGTGGGGGTCAGTGCCGCTACGGTAATCTGGGCCTGCCTCGCCAAAATTGAGGAAGCTGTTCCTGCTCCTGGTAAGCTAGAGCCCCAGGGGGTGGTGCAGCCAGTGCAAGCTCCTGTGGGCGGGGTGATTGAGACGATTCGCGTGCGCGAGGGGGAATCGGTTGAGCAGGGTCAGGTGTTGGTCACCTTAGACCCGCGATCGCTCGAAGCCGAACTCAGCTCCCAGCGAGAGATCCAGCGCCGCCTAGTGGAAGAAAACGAGTTTTACCGCAGCCAATTGGCTGATGGCGCTGACGCGGACATTGCCCCGGCCACCGTCTCCGCAGAAATCGCCCGCCTGACGAGCAACCGCGCCACCCTGATTGCCGAGAATGACCTATATCGGGCCATCCTGCGGGGAGATAGCGCGGGCAGCCTCTCGCCCCAACAGCGCCAGCGCGCCCAGGCGACCTTGGGCGATCTCAATGCAGAACTGGCAATCAACCAGCTTGAGGTTGATCAGCTCTCGAAACAGCTTGATCAGGTGCGTGAGCGATTGGCAAATGCGCGATCGGCCCTGGCGGTCGAGCAGGAAATCCTCGGGCGCATTGGCCCCCTTGTTGAAGCAGGCGCAGTTGCTGACCTGCAATACCTGCAACAAGAGCAAGAGGTCAACAATCGCCTCACCGAAGTCAACACACTCCAAGAAGAAGAAACCCGCCTTTCCCTCGCCATCACCCAGGCCGGGCAACGACTGCGCCAAATCAGTGACGCCTCCAATGAAAGCCTGCTTGATCGCATCGCCCAAAACGACACCCAAATCGCCAACATCGACAGCCAAATCACCAAAGTCATCGTTGAAAACGAAAAGCAGCTTGAACAGGTCGCCGGACAAATTCGTCAGCTTGAATACGCGCTCAACAACCAAACCCTGCGCGCGCCCGTCGCTGGCAAAGTGTTTAACCTCAAAGCCAACCAACCAGGTTATGTCGCCAATACCAGCGAACCGATTTTAGAAATCGTGCCCGATGGCAACCTCGTGGCCCGCGTCTTTGTCACCAACCGCGACATCGGCTTTGTCAAACAACAGTTTGAAGAGCAAGAACAGCTCCAAGTTGATGTGCGCATCGACTCTTTCTCGTTCAGTGAGTTTGGTGACATCGAAGGCACCGTGATTCACATTGCTTCCGATGCGTTGCCCCCCGATCAGGTCAACCCCTACTATCGGTTTCCCGTTGAGGTGGAACTCGCCGACCAGCGGCTTTCAGAGGTTTTCTCACTGCAATCGGGGATGTCTGTCACAGCAAACATCAAGCTCCGCAAACGCCGGGTCATTACCATCCTGAGTGACCTGTTTGTTCGCAAGCTTGACAGCTTAAAATCAGGGGGATAATCAACGGAAGCGGAGGGATTCGAACCCTCGAGGGAAGGTTAACTCCCCTACCTCCTTAGCAGGGAGGCGCTTTCAACCTCTCAGCCACGCTTCCAAAGGTGAATTTGCTGAGCACTTCTTGCCAGCTTGGCTATTATAGCCCCCCGATGGCCTAGAAAGTAAACCCTTTTGTCGGCGGAATCCGACTCGCCAGATATACGACCATCAGGAGCTTGCTGGGTGAAAACAGGATGCAGCGGGCTATTCCCAGAATTCAGTAAGGGACAGGCACAATGGGCCGGATGCTTGGGGACGGGGATCATTCCCAAGGGCGATCGCAAAATTGTTACAGGGTATGGAAATGCCACGACGGGAGGTGAATCTCTTCCCAGTCAGGGTGCCAGGAATGGCAACAACCCAGAGATACAATCCCATGAAAATTCTACTCTGGCCAATCAGTTGGGCACCCTAGTCGTTAGGAACCGCCATCTCACAGGCGCATCTACACACGTGCCGAGTCAGGTTAGGGCGAATGGCCCGGTTGCCTCGGTCAATTTACAGAAAGGACTGGTATTCTGCGGTGAGGCAGCATGGACACGGAGATCCGGATGGTAGCGAACCCGACCCCTACACCTTTTGATGTCACCTGTGCTGACAATACCTGCGTGTTGCGATTGCCTGTTTCTTTAACGGTGACTGAGGCGGTCAGTTTTCAGAAATCCTGTCAGGCTCTGTTTCAGGAATATCCCCAATTGCAACGGTTAGCCCTGGATTTTAGCGACACGACATTTGTTGATAGCAGCGGCATTGGTTCACTGGTCATTTGCCGTCGGTTATGCGTTCAGCATCAAACGGAGTTGGTGTTGCGGGACGTGGGGCGTCAGGTGATGATGGCGCTGCAAATGACGGATTTGGACAAGATTTTTACGCTGGAGGCGACTACGCCAGAGCCAGAGGGGGTGCCCGCCGCGATCGCGAAGCCGCCCAAGTTGGAAAAACACCTATTATCGACCCATCCTTCGGTGAAGTCGCGAGCAAAGCGGGCGATCGATATTGTCGGGGCGCTGGTGGGCTTGGGCATTACTGGGGTGCTGTGGGTGCCGATCGCGATCGCGATCAAACTCGATGACGGCGGCCCCATTCTGTTCAGCCAGATTCGCTGTTCTTGGATGGGCAAGCGCTTCCGAATTTGGAAGTTTCGCTCGATGGTGACGAACGCCGAAGCTTTGAAGGAGCAGGTTGCAAACGAAGTCGAGGGGCCGCTGTTCAAAAACAAGCGGGATCCGCGCATTACCCGAGTTGGGCGTTTCTTGCGGAAAACCAGCCTGGATGAATTTCCCCAGTTTTGGAATGTACTGAGGGGTGACATGAGTCTGGTGGGGACGCGCCCGCCGACCCCCGATGAGGTGGAGCATTACGAAGTGCCTGCATGGCAGCGCCTAAACGTAAAGCCGGGGCTAACGGGTGAATGGCAGGTGAATGGTCGGTCGAGCATCCAAAAGTTTGAGGATGTGATTCGCCTTGACCTGAAATATCAGGAAAACTGGAGCCTGCTCTATGACCTGAAGCTGATTGTCAAAACGGTTCTGGTGATTTTTTCACGGGATTCCGGCGCAGCATAGGCGATCGCGGGGTATTTTCCCTTCTCCATTGGATTGACTTATGTATTCAGAAACGAGGCCGCCTCTGTGGACAAGGCGGCCTTTTGCTATTGTCAAAGGTCTGGAAAGGGCAACGAGAACGCCCCTTGAGCCCCCCTGACATGCCAGATTCTCCGATGATGTTGATTCCGCCGGATGCGGTCAAGCTATTTTTAGTCGTATTTCTCTCGTTTTTGATTGGGGAGCACGCCGCTATTGGTTGCCGGACGCGCCATTCTCTTGGCTGCGGCGAGCAATAATGCCGTGAAAGGACTCTATGGACTCATTTTTGGCGATCGCGAAGCCGGGCATCAAAGCCTTGCCTTACTCATCGCCTTAGCGGCCCTCGGCCTTACCCCACTTCTCTGGCTGCGCTGACAAGCAATCTGGCTCGCGGTCTTGTCTGAATTGGATTGGCAGTTGCTTTAGGAAACGGCGGCATTTTCTGCGCTCGCGGCCTGCATCAGTTGGCAGTCGAGTTCTCCTGAACAAATAGGCTCTGGAAAGGAAAACTCATGCAAAAGATGGGGATGAATTTCGCCAAAATGACCCGCGATCGCGCCATGAACCAAAACTGCCGCCGCCCGCCCGGGGATGTAGTGGGGTAACTCACAGTTGGCCAACTGATAGGGAACTTGAAGTGCCTTAAGTAACGTCTGAACATAGGCTTTTGCCGTTGCAAATGAAGCCCGTGCATCTAGGCTGGCAAAACCCCAATACCAGCGCTCTTGAATATCGCCAGTTGGGGCTATGACCAGCACTTCACCGGTTTCATAGATGTTGATCGGTTTGGGGGCATTGATATTGCGCGATAGAATTTCCAACAGCCCTGCTTGGAGGGTGGTTCGTGCGGTGCTGTAGGTGCGACTTTTGGCATTTTCGGTCTGGACGTAATGGGTTGAAAATCGGGATAGCAAAGCAGGATCGATGAGGATGAAGCTCTTCACTTCCATGAGTTCCATCCGTTGAGCCAAATCTCCGACATGCAACACAAATTCCTTGAGTGAATCGGCTTGGCCAGTATAAAAGCGGATGGCGATCGGTTCAGGATTTAGGTTGTCGAGGCCCACTGCAACGAGCAAATCCCCCGCAAGATCCACTTCGCTAAAAATGTCGGTGCGGTAGGTCGGGATTTCGACCAGATTGGTGCCTGTGGCAGATAAATCCATTCGCGCCAGGTAATGCCCGAGATCTGATTTTGGAATCGAGGTGCCGACAATTTCGTTGAGGAACTTGGCCGAAAATGGGATGGATTTGCGCGCCAGGGTTGGGGTTGTCAGGGTGCCCGAGGGGGTGGCGATCGCAACGGTTTTGACCTCTGCCCCCGTATCTAAAAAATTGTGGGCCAAGATATTCACTGTTTCCAATACCGTGCGCTCAACAATGCCGGTCACATCAATAAAGAGATTGCGCGTGGTGGCGGTCACTTCGCCAATGCCTGCCGCATTGATGATCGGCGGCAGGGACAAAATGGTGTGGCGGGCATCTCGCAATACTGGGACGCGATCGCGGGTGGGCAACGTGTGCCCATAGCTGAGTCCAGCGGGGTGTTCCGTTAAAATTTGGCGCGCCGTCATGGGGTGATCTGCATTGAGCGGCACAAAGGTGAGTTGATCGCTCGCAACAGCGGTGTATTCAAGATCGCCCTCAATTTGGTCGAGGTCATAAACGCCGATCGCGATTTTTTTGCGCTGTCGTCCAAAGGTTTGCGTCACCTTTTCCTGGAACTGGATCAGCACCTCCAACCCCCCTGCTTCCAGATGAGCATTTTCGACAATGAGGGCCGCAATGTGGGGTCGCAGATCGGCGACGGCGGGGGAAACCTGCACCGATCGCCCGGATGTTGCGAGGGACTCGGGCACGGTGCGCGCTGCGCCGCTGTAGATATTGATCGCGCGGGTAAAGCCCTCGGCTGCGAGCAGATCGGGGCGTTCTGCGGTGACCTCAACCTGTAGGGCATGGTCGAGTAGTTCGACATCTAGGCCGTAGTTAAAGGCTTGTTGGGCAAGCTGCTCGGGGGTGGCGTCGGTCAGGCGTTGCAGGTATTCCAGCGGAAAGATGACGGTAGGCATAGGGGCAGGGGCGATCGCGGCAAACCAATCTCCAACCGCAGAGGGTTAGACACGCGCGTCATCTTATCGCATCTGCCCGAACCCAAGATGATTCCCTCAATGTTCAGCAACCCGCCCGGGGAAGGAGATTCGCGATCGCCGTGCGAATAAACGCCTCATCTTTAAGGTCTTGATAGGGGTTGCCCGCCCGATGGCCCCAGATGGAGGGAATGGGGCGATAGTCTGCATGGGGGATGCGATCGGCTTCGGCGGCGCAGTCTTCTGGGATGAAGTAGAGATCCGTCGTGGCGGGCATCACCAGCGTGCGGGCTTGGATGCTGCCTAGGGCGCGATCGTAGTCGCCGTGGTAGTAGGGCGTATTGCTGACATCACACCATAGCCACGTGTCGATCATTGCCAGCAGGTTGTGGGGATCCCGTTTGCAATAGCTCGTTCCCAGCCGCGCAGCAAATCGTCTTCCAGGGAGTCGTAGCCCAGATTCAGGTAAGGTTTGGCGTGGTAATAGGTGGGCGATGCGGCCCAACTGGCATAGATGCGGGCATAGGCGCGATAGCCGCGATCGGGCACAGCGGTGAAGCGGCGACTATTCCAAGCAGGATCAGCGGTGAGGGCCGCCCGCAGACTCTCTAGAAAAATGCGGTTGTGGTCGGTGGTGCGGGCCGTGCCACAGAGCGCTGCAATCCGTTCCACGCGATCGCCATAGGTTGCGCCCCAATAGTAGGCTTGCTGCGCCCCCATCGACCAGCCATAGATCAAGGCAAAGGGTTCCGCGAATCTGTCGCGGGCTGACTGCGGTACGGGCGTCGGTGGAGGAAGCGATATCGCGCGCCATATCAGGATTCAAGTAGGGCCGACACATTTTCAATAAAGCTATGCTTGTTCAATAAAGCTATGCTTGTCCAGCAGAAACCCGTGGGCATCGAGATTAAGCCAGTATACGAAACGGGTCAAGAAGGGTCGGGAAAGCGAAGGCTCAAGAGATTGAAGCGGCGATCGCGGCTGCAAATCTTAGAACCCTGATCTTATCGAGCCGTCTTGGGCTCGAAAAGTAGCGGGGTTTATGATTCCAGTGAAAGCATGGGGAGGGTTTGGAGCCGCTGATTCGCTGCCTGGAGGTCAAAGGCGTCGGGGTCAAAGTTCCAGCCAATGCGATCGCACAGCACCGTATACTCCGGGTCGTCTGGGTCAGACAGGCGTTCGAGCAGTTCCTCATAGCCCCAGACGCCGCCGCAGTCCTCCGGTGGGCAGGCCCCTTCCCCGGCGAGGCACTGGGGCACTGGGGTGCTGGCAAGATCAGCCTCCGTCGCGATCGCCTCAAGGGTCAAGCAATGTACCCAGCCGCTGTGAAAGTCATAGGTATAGATCAGCGCATCTTGGGGGTGTAGCCCTAAACGGAGCAATGGCGTTGAGGGGTTGAGATCGGCCAAAACTCCCCGCCGCCGAAATCGATAGGGATGACGGTTATGCCAACCCATGGCCGCTTGGGCGATCGCGTGTAGAGCAGCCAGATCAACCGCTGCATCAATAACGATTTGCCGCCAGATCAATGGGACGCTGTCCACCAGAGCCAGGTGGCACCGCCACAAAACCAGATCACCACGGGTTTCTGAAGTGGTCATTGCGCCCTTGCGCCCTACAGACTCGAACTCGTGCCATATTCTTGCAGCCAATCGCGCCCAATTTGAATCGTAATATCAGAATTTAGGACGCCGGTGCTTTCGACTCGCACCTCGCCCACCCCGAGGAACCGTTGCAAGGTTTCAGCGCTGGCGCGATCGCCCCCCTGGGCCACAACCCGTGTGATGGGCAATTCCTGGCTCCAATTTTCATCCACATAGACGTTGTAATAGCCGCTGTCATACAGGGTATTGACCAGTGCATCCACCGCCACCGCGTCATTGGTGCCGTCCTGAATCGCGATGCGCAGGTAGCTCGGATCCTGCGAAGAGGCAACCTGCCGCGTTCCATAGCTGAAATATTCCGCCACCATCTGATCGATCGCGCGCAGATTCGGCAACCAATAGCTCAGCTCATACTGGGTCGGGCTGCTAAAGTCGCCGGGCAGTATCAGCATTTGCACATTCGAGGGATTCGTCTGGGCGGCAAACCCAACCAGCGCCAGCAGTTCCTCTACGCTGAGGTTGGTGTCTACATTGGACTGAATCACCGACAAAATTTTGGGCAGGCGCGCAATTGTCGCCGGGCTGAGGGTCTGCTCCACGATCGCCCGCATCAACATCTGCTGCCGCTGAATTCGGCCAATGTCGCCTTTTTCGTCATAACGGAACCGCAAAAATTGCAGCGCTTTGTCCCCATCTAACTTTTGCTCACCGGCCTTGAGGTTGATATAGAGTCGCTGGCTATCGTCCTGGTAGCGCATGTCTTGGGGAACGTTGACCGTGACGCCGCCCAGGGCATCCACGAGCTTTTCAACCCCTTGCACATTGATGCGCACATAGCGATCGATCGACACCCCGCCCAGCAGATCACTCACCGACGTGGCCGCAAGGGCTGGCCCCCCTTCCGCGTTGGCTTCGTTGAGCTTGGTCATGCGCCCCCGCACTAGGGTACGAGTGTCGCGGGGCAGCGACATCACTACCAACTGCTTGGTATGGGGGTTAAACCGAATCAGCAACATCGTGTCTGACAGCCCCTCAAAGGAGTTCACTAAGGCGTGATAGCCCAGCCCCTGGGTTTCTGGGGGCGGCGAATTCACATCGCTGCTTAAGACTTTGAGGCCCATCACCAAAATATTGACGGGGCGGGTAAGGCGGGGCAAGCGCAGGCTGCTCCCCGAGGTGATGGGATCTCCCTGGTTGAAGACGCCCGCATCTTCCTCGGAGAGACGGGCCTGCAAGAGGGGCGTGCTGTTGAGGGAAACCGCCAAAAAGGCTCCGCCCACGGCGGAAACACTGGCGACACCGATCAGTGCCACCGTTAGCCCAAACCATCGCGGCAGCCGAAACCGTCGTTTTCTGTGGGGCTGCCCTGGGACGTGTGATTTTGAACCTGAAGTGTTGGACTTGCGGCTAGACACCGTTAACCTCTAACCCTCGTGGGGCGACACATTAAAAGTTGACCCTTCCAGCATTCCTGTCGTGGGAGGTAGCTGATTCACCTGCGATCGCAACCTTGAATCCGGATGGCTTGACAGGCTGCGACCTTCGAGAACCGCCGAGCCTGCCAGCGCACCGACCCAAACTGAAGATTTCAGAGGCTCATCCTAACCCAAGACAAGAAACTCTGTCGCAGCATCCTACCAAAGCCGAGAAACCCTCGAAGGGCAGACCAGCCAAGAACTTTGGGGGATGTCATGTGTATTGTATTGATGAATCTCAAAGTTGCCACTTTTTTCGTGAATTTCTTGGCAGCGCGCTTTACACGTAGCGGTTAACGACTTTACCGCCAGGGCGATCACCGCCACTCCCCTCGGAAATGCACTTAAATATGCGCCGCGATCGCGCCATCGCAGAAAATTAAACTACTATATAGTTGTAGAGTCTATTTTAGATCAATGCAGTCAGCATGGATAGCGGGTTTGATCGGCGGAATGCTGATTGGCTTGAGCGCAACCCTGTTATTAGCGGTTAACGGGCGCATCGCAGGCATCAGCGGTATGGTAAACGGAGCCCTAACCTTTGCAGCGTCAGAACGCTGGCGGTGGTGGTTTTTGGGGGGCATGGTTGGGGGCGGAGCCCTCTATGAATATGGCTTGGCGGCCCAGCCAACCCCGTCGTCTACCTTTGCGCCGTGGGCGATGCTGGTGGGCGGTTTTTTGGTTGGGGTAGGCACGCGGCTGGGGAATGGGTGTACCAGTGGCCACGGGGTTTGTGGCTTGGGGCGGCTCTCGGGGCGATCGCTGGCGGCAGTGCTCACCTTTATGACCACCGCTGCCCTTACGGTCTTTGTCACGCACCATGTTTTGGGCTAACCGCAGGAGTTCACGATGGGACACATACACAAGCAGCAGGTTGTCGCCCTCATCTCGGGGCTAATTTTTGGGTTTGGGTTGGGCGTTTCTCAAATGATCGATCGCGATCGTGTCATCGGCTTCCTGGACGTTGCAGGCCATTGGGATCCAACCCTGGCCTTTGTGATGGGGGGTGCCGTTGCTGTCACGCTGATCACCTTTCGCGTCGTACTGCGGCAACCCCGTCCGCTGCTGGCTTCGCGCTTCTTTCTCCCCACCCGCAACGACATCGATCGCCCGCTTTTGATAGGGGCTGCGATTTTTGGCATCGGCTGGGGCATTGCGGGCTACTGCCCCGGCCCTGGCCTCACGGCGCTTGTCTTGGGTCTGGCCAACCCGATCATTTTTGTCGTGGCGATGATTGCCGGATCCCTCAGTTGGAAGGCGATTAGCGATCGCGCCGAAAAGCGCCAGCGGGAAGGGGTGAAGGTGTAGGGAAGAGGGGTGTGAGGGTGTGAGGGTATGAGGGTATCACCCATCCACTCTCACGCTCCATCACCCATCCGAAGATTGGCTGTCGCGGCGACCGAGTTCGTAAATGCCGCTGCCCATTGCAGAAATGATGCCAAGGCTGATTGACCAACTTTGGCCTAGGCTCCAAACAACGCCGTAGTGCAGAAGGGTGCCGATGGTGACGAAAGGCACCACGCTGAACATTGAGGCCCAAAACGCATTTTGGGCTTCGCGACCTTTGCGCGTGCGCTCAAATTCCGCTTCAGATAAATAGAGCGATCGCTCGGCAAAGTTAAACCAGCGCGTAATTTGCTGGGTGACCCAGTCGCTCACGGGCGAGAAGGCGAGGTACAGTGCCAAGGCCCAGAGGGTGGCACCGGCGATCGCGGTGCGGTTAATCGCAAACTCAAAGGGAAATAAATCGGTCAGCATATCAGGCTTAGCGCCACCCCAGGTCACAACAGCAAGGCGTTTGGGTTGCCAGTTCGGCACAGTTGGGCGCGATCGCGCCTTAACCTATGATTACGCCCTTGGGGTGAGATGTCAGCTTTTCAGGGTGCAGGGCAGTGGGTAACGGGATAATCCATGCCGAAGTTATAGGGCTGCTCGGGTTAAGGGCGATCGTGCAAGCCTCGACCGCGCATCGATTGAGAGTGCGGATCTTGCATCAAAACGTTCTCATCCTTGCCAAGACTCAGGTTTACAAAGCGGTGAAGCCCGCGTCATATGGGTATTCTCATAGGGTTAGACCCGACGCAGCGTTCAATCCGGCAGTGTTCAGCGTTCTGAATTGAGCGGGCTTGTCTTACGTCAGCCTCAGACGTGGGACGAATCGCATCGACAATCCATCCTCTATCAACAACTGCAAGAGGCCAACCGCAGCCTGCAAGACCAAGCCATGCAGGATGGCCTGACCCAAATTCCCAATCGGCGCTATTTCGACGAATACTTTCGCCAAGAATGGCTGCGATCGCTGCGCGAACGCCAAGCCCTAAGCCTCATCCTGTGCGATGTGGACTTCTTTAAACCCTATAACGACACCTACGGCCACCAAGCGGGCGACGATTGCTTGATTCGCATTGCTCACACCCTAGGGCAAACCGTCCGCCGTTCTGGTGATGTTGTCGCGCGCTACGGCGGCGAAGAATTCGCCATCATTTTGCCCAATACCTCCACCGTCGGCGCGACCCGCATCGCAGAGGACATTCAGGGGGCGATCGCCGCCCTCCAAATTCCCCCCGCCGCTTCTACCGTGAGCCCCTACATCACCCTCAGCTTAGGCATTACCAGCCTGGTTCCCGCCCCAGACATCAGTGCCGAAACCCTAATTCAGTAGGCTGATCAAGCGCTCTACCAAGCCAAACGAACCGGGCGCGATCGCTACTGCATCCATACTCTAGAGCGGGGGCGGGGGTGAGTGGGTAGATGGGTGGGGAGTGCGTGGATGGATGGGTAAATGGGTCTGGAGACTCCTAGCCGGAGGCCAAGAGCCAGTGCCCTTCACACCCTCATGCCCCTACACCCTCATACCCTCAAGCTGCTGCAAAAACTGCACCTGGGTTTCGCGCAGTTCCACCTCGGGGTTGGCGTGCTGAATGGTGGCGATCGCGGCTTCGGCAGTGTGCCCGGTGCGAATCAGGTAGGCGGCGAGGAGGGTGCCCGTGCGGCGGCGACCGCTGGAGCAATGCACCACAACGCGGTGACCTGCGGCGAATTGCGCCGTTACAAACTCCTGGAAGCGTTCGACCTGATCCACGCTGGGGGCGGTGCCGCCCGTTATGGGTAGCCATAGATAGGGCAGCCCAGCCTGGGCGTAGGCGTCGAGGTTGGCGGGGTCATCCATCACTGAAACGATCGCGCCAATGCCTGCCGCCTTGAGTCCCGGAATTTCATGCTCAGCGGGTTTTCGCATTCCGCCCAGACGGTTGGGAATGGCCCACCACAGGGTTTCACTCAGGGACGGAATTGGGGTTTGGGTCATGGGGAGGTTAGCTCAGCGCTTGTTTTGCAGTTGTTTCCACCTGTTTTACCGTAGCAGCCTTGCGCTCGCTGTAGCGGTCGGTCAATTCGTCCACTCGTTCGCGCAGGAGCAGCGTAAAGCGATACAGTTCTTCCATCACGTCTACTACGCGATCGCGATAGGGCGAATCCTTCATCGTGCCGTCTTCATTGAACTCCTGATACGCCTTGGGCACCGAAGACTGATTGGGAATCGTAAACATTCGCATCCAGCGTCCCATAATGCGCAGGGTGTTGACTGCGTTAAAGGACTGTGACCCGCCAGACACTTGCATCACTGCCAAGGTGCGGCCCTGGGTTGGGCGAATGGCCCCCATCGTCAGGGGAATCCAGTCAATTTGGGTTTTCATCAGCCCAGAAATATTGCCGTGCAGTTCTGGGCTTGACCATACCTGCCCCTCCGACCATTGGGAGAGTTCGCGTAGTTCCTGCACTTTGGGGTGTGTCTCGGGGACTGCGCCAAACAAGGGCAACTCGCGGGGATCAAAAAACCGGACTTCAGCCCCCATGTCTTGAATGATGCGGGCGGCTTCTTCGGCAAGCAGGCGACTGTAGGAACGATCGCGCAGGGAGCCGTAGAGAAACAAGATCCGGGGCGGGTGACTAAAGCTCATGACCATTTACTTCACAGCACATCAACGACAAGATTCACGGTGGCAGGGCGATCGTGGCAGGGGGCTCGGTGGCGCGATCGCCGCCTCAGAAACCCAGACAATGGCCCAGGGCAGGGAGGTGATGCCCCCATCTATCCCTGCCCCAGGGAATTTAGGCACAGCAAGGCTTGGCGGTCGGCAGGGGGAGGTTTTGCTCGGGGGCGGTGTCTGCTACTTTCACCACAAAAATTTCCCAGCGGTGGCCGTCGGGGTCGGTGACCCACACTTTATCTTGCAGGGCGTAGCAGCAATCGGTGTTGCGCTCCTCAAACAAATCGAGCCCGGCGGCCTGAAAGCGCGCGATCGCCGCCTTGACAGCCTCGGTGCTATCCACCTGAATGCCGAGGTGAGAGAGGGCACTGTGGGGGGCGATCGCATCCGTCACATTCAGTGTCAGATTTAGCCCCGGATTCTCAACATCAAATTTTGCGTAATCGGCCTTGTGTTTGACGGGTTCAGCACCAAACAAGGTGCGATAGAACGCGACAGCGGGCGCTAGCTCGCGAACATGCAGCGCAACGTGGGTTTTGAAGCGGGTCATGGTCAACTCCGTTGGCATTTTTGCAAAAATCGAAATAAAGTTGTCGGGCCTGCCCAAGTGTGTGAAACAAGGGGATACCCCACATCGCCATTCCCTGGCTCGGGTTCAAATCCTGATCAGGGGCAATTGGGACTTTCGTCGCAGCAGGGGAGCCGTGACCCTGGCGAGGTAGATTCCTCAAAGTCAACGACATGGTTGCGGGTGCAACATTCCTCAAAGAGAAAGTCGATGAGCGCTTTCAATGCCTCAGACTGGACGCGGTACCAAATCCACTGGCGATCTTTGGTGGCGGTGACGATGCCCACCTGCCGGAGCTTGTCGAGGTGGTGAGAGAGGGTGGGCGCTGCGATGCCCAATTCCTTTTGGATTTCACCGGCGGGCAAGCCCTGGGGATAGGCCGACAGCAGCAACCGTACGATGGTCAACCGGGAGGGCTGCCCCAACGCCGCAAAGGCCGCAGCAATGTTAGCGATCGCAGATTGCATGGTGTTTGTTGATTTTATACTTCTAATAATATCGAAATACTGAAAAGCGTCAAGAGGGTGCAGATTCCGAACTGGGATAGGGATCTGGGGGAGTTCGGCGTCACGGGGCGGAACTCTGCTACGGTGCGAGGGGCGGGTTTTGCTGTCGCGACAAAATAGGACGTCGGTTGTGCTGGGCTATTGCTGGGTTTTACTCTCCTCTGTCTTTTTCTGTATTCAAAACGTGGTGGTGCGGGTGCTGTTTTCGGCCCATCCGCTGCTTGGGTTTGGCGTTGTCGGCGGGTATTTGGCCCCGACTCTACAAAACTCGTTTTTGCTGCTGCTGTTGCGGATGGTGTTGGCGGTGCCACTGATGGCGATGGTGTCTGGGGTGCTGTATCCCCAAACATGGCAGGCGATCGCGCAGTTGCATCGTCCGCACCAGCGCCGCGCCCTGCTCCACGCGATCGCGGGCGGCATTCTGATGTTTTTGTACCTGGCGTTGCTCTACGTCGCGATCGGGCTGATTGCCACTGGCGTCGCGTTGACGTTGTTCTTCACCTTTCCGGTCTTCACGGCGCTGTTTTCTTGGGGGCTGTTGGGGCAGCGTCCGTCGCCCTACCGCTGGGGCATCATGGCGCTGGTGCTCGTGGGGAGTGGGCTGACGGTGCCCCAAGCCCAGTTTTCTCTGGCAGATGGCAACCTTTGGGGGGTGCTGTTGGGCGTGGGGTCTGGGGTGGCCTACGCGCTGTATACCGTCAATGCCCAGAAAAGTTTTGACCACATTCACCCGGTGCCGTTTACCGGGTTGAGCTTTACGATCACCCTAGGGTTGTCGGTGGTGGCGGTGGTGGCGTGGCCGCGATCGCCCGAAGCCCTTGACTGGGGGCCAATCTGGATCGGCAGTTTGCTGTCTGGCATTGTCACCTTTGCGGGACACTTGCTCTATAACTCGGGCATTCGCGTGATTGGCGCGACGGCAGCTTCGATGATTGGCTCGGCAAACCCCGCCCTGACGGTGGTGCTGGCCTGGGCAACGATTCAAGAGGTGCTGACGGCGATTCAGGTGTTGGGGGTAGCGATTGTGACGGGCAGCGTGGCGTCCCTCAGCTGCGAGCACAAATCATGATGAGCGGGGAGGACTGGTGCCAATGCAGTCTGGGTTGAAGGGACGACAGTCGGAGGCGATCGCGGCGTGGCTTTTGCTCGCCCCGGCCCTGATTTTTCTGGGGGTGTTTGTCTTTTGGCCCATCCTATACCTGGTTTTTCTCAGCTTTACCCAGGGCAGCTTTACCCGAGCTGGGCTGCACTGGCATGGACTGCGCAACTACTTGCGATTTTTCATTGATCCTGATGTGCGCCAGGTCTTGTGGAACACGCTCTATTTCATGGTGTGTACGGTGATCCCCAGTTTGGGGATACCCCTGGGGCTGGCGGTGTTGCTCAATGGCGCGATCGCGGGGCGAGGGTTGCTCCGCACCGCCTACTTCATTCCCTCCATTACCTCGCTGGTGGCAGTGGGGCTGGGGTTTCGCTGGCTCTTTCAGACCGATGGCCCCGTGAATGACGCATTGCTCGCGATCGGCATCAACCCCATCCCGTGGCTCGGGAGTCCGGTCTGGGCGATGCCCGTCCTGATTTTGCTGAGCGCGTGGAAGCAGCTTGGCTTCAACCTGGTGGTTTTTTTGGCGGGTTTGCAAACGATTCCCCAAAGCCGCTATGAAGCCGCAGAACTAGATGGAGCGGGCCAGTGGGCGCAATTTTGGCACATTACGCTGCCCGGTCTACAACCGACTCTGGTGTTTGCTGCAATTACCACTGCGATCTTTACCCTGCGCGGGTTTGAGCAGGTCTATGTCATTACGGGTGGCGGCCCGCTCAACAGCACCAACATTTTGGTGCACTACATCTACCAGCAGGCTTTTGGGCAGTTTGATTTTGGCTATGCGGCGGCAGCAGCAGTGATGTTGATGGCGATCGCCCTACTCTTGGTCTACGTCCAGCTCCGACTTTGGGGCACAGAAGCGGACGGCGATCGCTAACCCCCCCTCCCCGCATTTCTCCTGACCCCCCGGACGCGAGTTTGACTGGACGTGCGCGTTTTTGCCGAGATTCGGGAATAGTGAAACTGTTCGCAGGGCGTGGCGTGGCGATTCTAGGCCAGGACTGATTTACCTAAACTGATGCACCTGATGCACCCTAAACCGTCTTTAACGCTCTGAAGACCCCCCGGCTGCCGTCCCCTTGACTCAGGAGGGGTAAGAGATGGGTTCTCACGCGACGGCTTGTGTTCAGAGTGTTGAACGGCACAAAATCCTACGGGCGATCGCGTCCGCCCTTTTCCCGTCATCTTCTCTGAACCTGACTCCGCTGCCCCACGCTACGCCAGATCTGGGTTGCACTACTTTCTATCTTCCTGACACGTCCTATGATGAACGGGCTTCCGGTTACCATCCCCTCGCCATTGTCAATTCTCGAATCAATGGCTGAGCCTGTCTTTGTGCAAGACAGCGACTTGCGGTGGGTCTACGCGAATGCCGCGTGCGGTCGGCTGTTGAGTTGTCCGCCTGACACCCTCCTCGGACAATCTGGGCTCACCATTTTTGCCGATAGCAGCCTGACTCGTCTCGAAAAGACCGCACACCAGGTACTCAACACCCAGCGCGGCACCGAGCAAGAAGCTACCTTTCAGGATCAGCAGGGCACCATGCGCACGGTTTCGGTGAGCATCAGTCCCCTCCGCGATCGCGATGGCCTCACCTTTTTGGTGTATGCCCTGCGCGATGTCACCCATCGCACCCAAGCCGAACAGCGTCTGCAACAGCAGGCCCGCCGCGAACGCCTTTTGGGCACGATCGCAAAACACCTGCTGCAATCCTTAAATCCTGAGCATCTGCTCGACCGCAGCATGGAAGAATTACGACGCTTTTTGAACACCGATCGCGTGCTGTTCTACAGTTTGCGACCCCGGCGCGAGGGCGTCACCGCCGAGGCCGTCATCGCAGGCTTGCCAACCCTGCGGGGACAGCGCATGGAAAATGCCTGCTTTGCCCCCCAAGACCTTGAGCTCTATTTTCAAGGCAATATCCATGTTGCCCATGACATCCGAGTGAGCGACCTCGCGCCGGAACAGCGATCCCAGCTCGATGCCTTGCAGGTCAAGGCGCATCTGGTGATCCCCGTTGTGCGAGACGACATCCTTTGGGGATTGATTTGCGTCCATCATTGTCGCCAAGTCCGCACCTGGCAACCCTGGGAAGTCGAAGCGCTCCAGGATGTTGCGACGCAAATTAGCAGCGCGATCGCCCAAGCCGACCTCTACGAACAAGTCCGCCAGCTCAACACCGAACTGGAAATGCAAGTCCAGCAACGTACCAACCAGCTTCAGCAAGCCCTCGACTTTGAAGCCACCCTCAAACGCATCACCGATCGCGTGCGCGACAGCCTCGACGAAACCCAGATCTTGCAAACCGCCGTGCAAGAACTCACTCGCGCCCTAGGAGCCAAGGGTTCCAACACTGCGCTCTATGATCTAGAGCAGGGCACCTCAACGATTTACTACGAATACAACGACTCCCTCCCCTCCTATCAGGGCCGCGTCGCCCAAATGGAAGCCTTTCCCGAGGTGTATCACCAGCTTCTGGATGGACAATACTTTCAGTTTTGCTCCAAAGAACCCAACCCCGTGCGCGGCCATGTGGCTATGCTGGCCTGCCCGATTTTGGACGATCGCGGCGTCTTGGGCGACCTTTGGCTCATCAACGGCAAAGACTACGGTTTTGATGAACAGGAAATTCGGCTGGTGCAGCAGGTCGCAAATCAATGCGCGATCGCCATCCGCCAAGCCCGCCTCTACCAAGCCGCCCAAAGTCAGGTCAAAGAACTGGAGCGCATTAACCAGCTTAAAGACGACTTCCTCAGCACCGTCTCCCACGAACTGCGCACCCCGGTCACCAGTATGCGTGTGGCCCTACAGCTCCTCGGCGTCACCCTCAACCAAGAGTTTGACCTCAACACCGAACTCCAAAAGACCAAAGCCGAACAAAACCGCATCGCCCGCTACTATTCTGTGCTCCGCGAAGAATGCGAGCGCGAAATCAGCCTCATCAATGACCTCCTTGACCTACAACGGCTCGATGGCGGCAACCACCCCATCAACCCCCAACGCATCGACGTAAAATCCTGGCTCACAGGTATTGTCAACAGCTTTCAAGAACGCGCCCACAGCCGTGACCAGCAGCTTTCTCTGGACATTGCAGATGCGTTGCCGATGTTGGTCAGCGACCAGCCTAGCCTAGAGCGTATCTTTGCTGAACTCCTCAACAACGCCTGCAAATATACCCCCCCCGGCGAGCACATTTGCCTCACCGTTGACGCTCCCGCTGACGATGCTATGCGGTTCTGCGTAGCCAACCGAGGCGTTGAAATTCCCCCCGCAGAGCTACCCCGCATTTTCGACAAGTTCTATCGAGTGCCCAGCGCCGATCCCTGGAAACAGGGCGGCACGGGCCTGGGTCTGGCGCTGGTGCAAAAGCTGCTCTGGCACTTGGGTGGCGAAATTGTTGCCACCAGCGATCGCCAAGAAACACGCTTCACCGTAACCGTCCCCATGACGCTCACCTATCGCTAATCGCTCATCAGGCATACCGCTAGAGCACTGGTACAGGATGGCAAGAACCCCGGTTTCTTCAAGGATTGATCCACAAGATGGGATGAATTGCCGAATGGAAGGGCATCGCGGGTCGTAGTCCAACGCGAGATCTCTCCCCGCAAAATTGCGTGGGAAACGCCCGAAACTTGCTTGAACCGGACTTGATTCTTGATTAGGGCTAGTTCTAGATTTTTCATTCCGTGACTCCTTGATTAGGACTGAAAAATGATTTCGCTAGTCAATACCCCATAGCAGAAGCGGATCTCCCTAAGGGGAAATTGCGATGTCAAAAATACTGTGATGATGAAGGAATGCTGTATTTTTTCACTCTGGAGGCTGTTGGAATTAATTCTGAATTGAGCATCATCTGATTGCCATCCGACTTACGAAGCATACATAGTCTCTAGCGGATTTGATACCTGAGTGGGTGTTGAAAGGTGGGGAATGGCTTCTGTTTTGAGGTGATCACAAAGCCGCAGCGTCAGCGCCAAAATTGTCAGCGTGGGGTTGGCATGACCCACCGTGGGACACACCGAGCTACTGGAGACATCGAGATTTTCAAGGCCATGTACCTTGCAGTTGCGAGCGACAACGCCCTGGCGAGGGTTGTCATTCATGCGAGTTGTGCCCATGTGGTGAGAAGAATCCGTCAGAGTCTCCCACCCGTGATGGGCGTCAAAGATTTCCATCTGGAACTGCCCCACCTGATGACGTTGAAAATAACCTTTGAGGATCCGCTGAATACGCACCATACTCTGTCGATCTTGGTCGGTAATGCGGAGATCAACCTGAAGTCGGTTGAGGCCAAGGGCATCGCGATCGCGACTGAGGGTAATCCGGCTTTCGCGATTGGGAGCTTGCTCAAAGTGATTCAAATCTTGATCGCGGGAAACGGCATCGGCCCGTTGAGTTGCCGACGCAGCAGATAATTGGTGATGTTCAGAAGGTGAGGCGCAAAGGTCGCAAGATCTTTCACCGGTATTGTTCTAGACCTATGTTTAGGCATTCTAAAGACTTGTATTTTCAAAGCATTGAGAATAGATATCCACAGATTTGGTACACTACCTCTTTCACTTTCGCCTCATTGAACTTCAGTCGTTTGACTCGGTCTCTAGTGTTGCTTTATCAAAGGGCCAACTGCTATCTTTTACCCAGTCGCGGGCTTCAAAATCAATGGCATTGAGGGGGATACAGCGTCCACCCCAGGTATTGGTTGATCCTCCAAAATATCGATTGCGCGAGACATAT
>JACYME010000195.1 GCA_015272155.1 Leptolyngbyaceae cyanobacterium T60_A2020_046 | reverse complement strand
GATCTGGATGACGGCGATGACGATGACGGATTCGACGACGATCTAGATGACGACGACGATGATGACGATGGTGTTGCGGTAAACCCCAACGATGGGTCTACTCAATTCCGGGCTGTGCTGCCTCGTTTCGTCTTTATCGGTGTCTTTGTCTTCCAGAATGTGCCCTCTGGCCGCTGGGTTGACCCGCCCGTTGCCGATGGCTTTGAGTACGAAATGACGCCGCGCAATATTCCGGTTGGGGTTGCGAGCCGGGTATTTCCTGGCATGACTGGCGTGGGTGAAGCGGATGACTCGGTCTTTACGCGCATCAGTGGCTTCCCGATTGGGGTGGATGCTGACGATACCTTTGTGGTGTCGGTTGAAGGCATCGTGCTTGGGGAGTTTAGCCCTGGTAATACGCTGCGGTTTAGCGATTATGCCGAGGTTTTAGGCGATCGCTTAGTGGATGGTGGGGTGCGTAAGTTCACCATTAGCGAAATCAATCCGGCGGCGGATTCTAGCAACCCGATCGCATTCCCCTTGCAGCTTGATTTCAACACTCCCACGGCGAGTTTTGAAATGCGAGCCCTCGAAGCGGCAGGTAGCGATACTCAAATTTCGAGTTCGTCTGTTCGCCAATAGTCGAATGTGACCTTCAATTGAGTTGAGAGTTTATGGCCCCAGGATGCTCAGCATCCTGGGGTTTTTTGCGGAGTGGTGCAAGGGCAAAACTTTAGGAGGGAGGATCACTAAGCTCTAGCTTTCATCAGGCCAGCGCCGTAACCCATTGTTCAACAGCACTCGGAGTTCCGTACCAGGCCAGCCCAGGGCGAGGGGAATGGTAAACCTGATCCAAGATTCGGTTATCTGCCCCTTCTAGGTGGGCAGATTCAATGGGCGTAATGCCGTCGCCCCAACAAGCTCCTTCTCCACAAGTGAGCTGATAACTGTTGTAGGTAAACCAGGTGCGCCAGCGATCGCCGTAAATGGCTTTGCCTGCCACGCAGACATAGCGCACCCCCTCGTGGAAAGCACCGGGATAGGTTTGATTGACAAAGTTGAGGTTCTTTCTTGTCCAGCGCTCTTGGCTGTCGTGGGGGGTGCCCAGGGTGATGAGGGTTTGGACGTGGCGATGCCCTGACCAACAGTTGGGGCGATCGCGATCACGTTGATGAACGTCGTAGGGCGTATCCCCAAGGTAGATGCGAGCGACCCAGCCGCCCGCAGAATGGCCGATCAAGTTGACGCGATCGCAGCCCGTCTCAGCTTTGGCTTGGGCAACTGTTGCGGCGATCGCTGCCAAAATTGGTTGGATAGAACGCCCCCCCACCGTCGGCACCCAACTCCATCGCGTGAGCGGCACCGTAAACGCCCGCACGCCATGCTGAGCCAGCGTCTTTTCTAAGGGTTGATAGGGCTCGGCACCCGCAAGATAACCCGGTATGATAACCGTCGGCAAAGGCATCACTCAAATACACTACACAATGACCATTTCCATTATCTCGGGTGTCCAGGCCCACAAAGCAAGGGCGGCAACCCTACCGCACCAGTTTCTTGATCACGCCGCGATCGCCTCATGACACCCCCCTCCCTGGGCAAGTTATGGGGCATTGGCGTTGGCCCCGGCGATCCAGAACTTATCACCGTCAAAGCGCAGAGACTCTTGCACCACTGTGCCGTGGTCGCATTTCCGGCAGGGCGATCGGGCCATCCTGGCGTTGCCCAGCGCATTCTTTCACCCTGGTTGCGCCCCGATCAGCATCAACTCCCCCTGTGGTTTCCCTACGTGGATGACCCCGCTGTGCTGACAGCGGCCTGGGAGCAAGCAGCGGAAACCGTATGGGAACACCTCGCCCAAGGGCAGGATGTGGTGTTTGCCACCGAGGGAGATGCCAGCTTTTACAGCACGTTTACCTACCTAGCTCAAACCCTCCAGCGGCAGCATCCCGAGGTCAGCGTTGAGGTTGTGCCTGGGGTGTGCTCGCCCCTTGCAGCGGCGGCGATGTTGGGTCAGCCCCTGACGATTCAGCATCAGCGCTTGACGGTGATCCCAGCCTTCTATGGGGTCGAGGGGCTGGAGGCTGCGCTGGAGGCTGCGGAGGTGGTTGTTTTGATGAAGGTGGCCTCGGTATATCCCCAGGTTTGGGAAATTTTGGCCCGTCGTCAGCTTTTGCACCGCAGCGCGGTGGTGGTGCGGGCCACCCAGCCCGACCAGGTAATGTACCGAGATTTGACGGATAAACCCCAGTTGGATCTGCCCTACTTTTCCCTGTTAATCGTCCAGTGTGAATGAACGATGGGCTAGGCTAAGGCCAAACCCGATGGCACTCTCTGCACAAATTCGCGTCTAGAATGCTAACGCAATTGCTAGAGTAGTCGGTATTCAAAGACCAGGAGAAGCGATCGCACTATGGTTTCTGGGCAGGCATTGAAGTCGTCAGCGCGTTGGCGTCAGTGGATTCTGAATCCGTCGCTGCTGGGTGGGATCATTTCCTTGGGAGCCCACGGGATCCTGTTTGCCGCTGGCCCAACCTTCTCAGCACTCAATTTAGATACGCTCTCGCAGCCGGATCCAATCGCCGAGGCGCGGCGAGTTCCCCTCGTGGCGCTGAGCCCTGAGGAACAACAGCGTCTGCCAGATTTTTCCAATTCTTACTACAGCTTCAATAGCCTGGAGGACTTGCAGGCGGCTGATCCCTTTCCCTCACCTGGCAACGATGACTTCGCCAACGATACTGACGATGACATTGGATTTTCGCCCTTGCCGGGTCGGCCAACTTCCGGTTTTCAAATTCCCTTTGGGGTATCGCCTTTTCAGCCCCGTGTCCAAGATATTCCGGCACCACCGCCGCCTGCGGCAAACGACTCCGGGGGATCCCAGTCCTCGACCCCGACGCCCAATGGGGGCGCGAATGGGGGCACATCGGCCCAGCCCCCAGCGGGAGCTCGACCCAACGGGGAAGGAACTGCAATCACCCCACAGGTTCCCGTGCTGAGTGAGCCCAGCGCAGCGGATTTAGAACGGCGTCCGAGTAATCCGGCGGCGAGTGGCGGCGGCAGTGCCCCCCCCGCGATCGCGGCAAGTGGTGCGGGCAACCCCGACGACTCCCTGGCAGAACGCATCAAGTCTTACACCTACAACAGCGCTGGTACCACTGAAGCTGACGCTGAAGTTGCGGTCGAGCGTTGGCTTGCACTAGGTAAAGAACTGTCTGGGCAACCTGAGGTGACGGTCAAGCGAGTTGAACTGCCCGTGGAATACGGGCAGCGACCTTGTCTGGCACGCGCGCCCCATCCTGGGTTGGTAGGGGCACTAGTGGATGCGGAAGGCAAGCTCGCGAAGGATCCAGAGCTGTTGAGAAGTACGGGATATCCCTTCCTGAACGAACAGGTTTTGCAGTTTATCAGGACCCTGGACTTTCGTTCGGTTGAGCAGTTTACGGCCTATCAATTCAGCATCAACGTGAATTATGACGTTGATGTGTGCATCAATCTTGGGCAAGTACCCGAGCCATCCAATGCAGACCCCAATGGCTAGGGCGATGTTGGG
>JACYME010000172.1 GCA_015272155.1 Leptolyngbyaceae cyanobacterium T60_A2020_046 | reverse complement strand
ATAAGGACTGTTCAAATTCAGCCACAGATGATGCGGCTTTTGCCACAACTCTCAGGGGAGGGTGTGACAACCCCGCAGCCGCGCCCTAGGCCACATCGGAGGTAGGATCGTCTTCGGCCTCCGCCTCCGCCAGTTCCACCAAGAATTGCAGCGCCTTGGCGATATACAGCGCGCAGCTCTTGGGCGATCGCCCATAAAACGCAGACCACGCCGCCGCCTTTTGGGATTCATAGCGTCCGACGCGATCGGCCTTGCCCTCCACCCAAGCAATCCGCACCGCGTGCCCCACCAGCACATCCAGCACGATATAGTCCTCAAGCTGCAAATCAGGGTTGGTTTTGAAAATTGCCGCGAGTTCTTGCAGGGCTTCGACGGTGAGGTGGCGATACTCCGGCGCGTGGATCTTGGTCAGCAGGTGCTCAATGCGGCGGGCAAAATTCGCCTCGCCTGGGGTCATTTCCGACAACACTGAGGCACTGTCGATGCGGTTGCGGCGATCGAGCTTGTCGCCAATAATCACCCCCTGACAATGGTGCAGCAGCACCCACATATCTTGGTAAAACGTCTCAGGCAGGCGGGCCAGCTCGCCCTCGATCTGGCGCTTGCGCCACCAGTCCACATCCTCAGAGTTAGTGATGCTGTCGGGCAAGACGCCCCAGGTGATAGGCTGCTGCGCCTTCATCGCGATCGACTCGCGCTTAAATAGGGTGCGATCGAGGCCGCTATAGCTGGCGAGGACCTGCCGCAGCCGCATCTTCACGTCGTAGGGGCTCATGGCCGTGAGGCGATCGTAGGCTTCGTCGCGGGGAATCTTGCGCTCGCGGGCCAGTTCGCTGGTGAGCAACAGAATCAAATATCCCACGCGCAGGGTCATCAAGCCCTTAAACAACTCCGGTTCTGACTTAATTAATACACTGAGATACACGATGATCTCTTGGGTGAGGGCGCGATCGCGCTCATCCTCACTGCAAAACTGGGTGATCTTCTCCATCACTTCCGTATGGGGCAGCGGATCCCGAATCAGCGACGCCTCGCTGTAGGCTTTGCCAACAGTGAGCTGCTTTTGCCGCACTAGCAGCTCCGTCACCGCATCAGACAAATTGACATCCATCTTGCCCAAGAGCCCTGCCGATCGCCGCACAATCAGCCACAGCTCTTGCTTACTTGCCTTAATGTAGACCTCGTTGAGCAAATCGGCCAAGGTGACCGTGCGATCGGGCTGGCCCAGCCCCGTATCAAACTGAATGCCCTTGAGATGCACCATCCGCGCCAGCAGCTCGATCTGGTCGTACAGATTGTCTGAGGTGCGCAGCTTATCAAGCAGGGTGGAAATCTCCGCCTCGCGCTCGATTTGAAAAACCTGCCAAACGTTCAGCGGCTTGGCCTGCTCTGGCACCATGCGCAGGAAAGACGACACCCGAGGAATGTAGCGCGGCTGTGCCGTACTCAAGGTATAGCGACCAATGTCGTCGATACGCTCGGTACCCGCTGTGAGCAACAACTGATACAACGGCCCCACCAACACCGGCACCCCGCCACAGGTGCCTGACTTCAGTTCTTGCATGAGCTGCAACAGCGGCGACTCGTGGATGGGTTTGTGGCCCAGTTCAAACATTTCTTGGGTGACCAGAAGGGTGACCGTTGGGCGTCCGGGGGCATTCCAGTGATAGTGGATGTAGGACAGCTCGCTGCGAATTTGGGCAACCAGGAAGTGATAGTCGAGGGTGATGTAGAACTTTTGCGGATCGAGAAAGGAAGGCAAAAAGACCATCACCTCCCCCGCAATGCGAAAGACGCGCGCTGTGGTGAGGCTACGCAGGCGACGGATCGGGCGTCCACTGAGGGCGAGTTTTTTGTTGCGTCCAATATGGGCATAGATTGCCGACAGTTCCCCAGAGGGATAGACCCGAATGGGGTGAATCTGTTCGGCCACTTGGGTTTCGATGCCGTAGGTGGCAAGCTTTTGCTGAAGTTCTGGGGTTTCGGCAATCAGGGCGACTTGGACAATCGATCGCCGCTGTTGACCCACCCGCAGGTGTCGATGCAGGGGGTCAATATCCCCGACAGTGAGCAGCCCATCTTCCACCATTTGCCCCAACAGATATAGGCTTTGCGCCCAGACGAGGGGCACGTTTTCGTTGGGGAGGCGATCTTGGCTGTGGGGGGTAGCGCGTTCGGCCTCGATCGCGGCCTCTGGCACATAAAACAACTCTGGCAAGAGGGCGAATCCGTCCCGTTGTACCGCGATCGCCGCCAGCCGTTCCCGATAAAACTGCGTCGCGGCTGCATCCTGCCGAAACAGGGCATCCAGATAGAGATAGGCAAAAAACAGCGGCCACTCACACTCAATGTGCTCAAACTGCTGGAGTTCCGCCGCCTCATAGTGGAGGCGGGTAGTATCTTCGATCGCCGTTTGGTGACCATCGCGCAGAAAGCGCTTGCAGCCATAGCGCCCCTGGAGCTTGTCGATAATTTTCTGACGGGTGCGATCGACCAGTTCCGCATTCTCGATCGCAAAAGCCGGATAGCTGATCACACTCAGCACCGCCGCATCCACCTCCTTCGAGCCCGACTCGCGGGGCAGCAGCGACTCTAGAGTGACGCGGGCGCGGGCAATTTCATCCGGCAACACATGAATCACCGACGCCTGCCCGCCGCGAATGCCAAACAAGTTGAGCCCATCCATCGCCTCCAGAGCCGCCTTCGCCATGCCCACCGAACTCGCATTCAGTTCCGGCTTGCCATGGTTGAGCTTGTTCCCCCGCTCCCAGATGCCATAGTCGGCGGTGCGATAGGCGCGCCCGATGTAGTACACCAGGTTTTGGACAAAGTTGACTTCATCGAGCGTGAAGACGATTTGCAGGCCCGAGGCCGTCATCTGGGCCAGCATCAGCAAAAAGACGGAGGTGGCGTCGATCTGCAAATGGCCCCACTCGTCATCCCCGACGACGGTGGCCCCGGTGGCAGTGTCGTACTTAGCGTGCAGCGCCTCTAGGGGCTCCTGATATTCCTTGAAGCGCTCGACCTTGTGGGCCTGCTGCATCATGGCTTGCAGCAGGCCGCGCATGAGCTTGACGACGCTGTGCTCTAGCTCGTAGGTGTGACCCTGACCCTCATCAATTTTTCGATAGGCCAAGGCGAGGCCCCACACCGCCAAAATGCTGTAAACGTTGTCTCGCACCCAGGCGTCAGTGTAGTTGCCGTGGACGGTGATGGCGGTGCTGGCGGGCAAAAGCCCACTGACGGGGTGCTGGCGCGCGAGAATCACGGCCTTGACCTGATGATAGTAGGTATCGAGCCGTTCGGTCAGCGGGGTGGAGGCCATAGGAAAGTCAGGTAGGGTCAATACAGACAAAAGCTTAAGGAATGATTAAACAGCCTACCGAATGTTGGCAGTGTCTAACCACAGGGTTATGGTGCAGTCGCAAATCTTGGGGAACCGTAACAGGGACGACACCGGGGCGACTGAGTTTCGGAAGTGGCATCCGATTCTAACGATTCTGAACTGCGCAGGAACCGATGGAAAGCTGAGA
>JACYME010000243.1 GCA_015272155.1 Leptolyngbyaceae cyanobacterium T60_A2020_046 | reverse complement strand
GAACAACTATGCCAAGGCCAGCCAGGTTGCCGAGGATGACGATCGCCTCGTCACTGAACGAGTGTCATACCCTGGCGTCAGCGGTAATGTTCAGGCTTATCTGGCCCGCCCCCAGGGTGCTGCAGAACCTCTCCCTGCGGTGATCGGATTCACGAAAACCGGGGCTTAAACCCCTACATTCAGGATGTGGTGCGCCGGGTCGCCCTAGCGGGTTATGTGGCTCTGGGGCCAGATTTTCTGTCGCCTTTGGGCGGCACACCTGCCGATGCGGATCAAGCTCGCGACCTGATTGGCACGCTGGACGGTACTGATACGCTCGCGAATGCCCAAGCGGCGCTGACTTTCTTGCAAAGCCATGCTACGACCACCGACAATGTTGGCTGTATTGGGTTTTGCTGGGGCGGCGCACTGACGAATCGCCTTGCGGTGAGCGCCCCTTCTTTGCGGGCTGCGGTGCCGTCTTATGGGCAGGTGGCGGAGGCGGAGGCGGTGCCAAATCTCCAATCGCCGCTGCTCCTGCACTATGCGGGCCTAGACGATCGCATCAATGATGGCATTCCAGCTTATGAGGCCGCGCTGCGGGCCGCAGGGAAGGAGTACACCATTTGCATGTACAGCAACGTCAACCATGCCTTCCACAATGACACCAATGAAGCGCGCTATGATCCGCAGGCCGCAGAATTGGCTTGGCAACGGACGATCGCCTTTTTGGATTACTACCTAACCTGAGTTCGGGTTAAGTCCTCAATTGCGTAAGACCGATTTGTTGCCAGAGGCTTTCCCTGCCTCGGAGGGGCTAGGGGTGGGTGTGCCGCATTGTGAAAGGGTCGTGATCGCTTAGCATCACCATGCCACCACGCCTAGGGAGCCTAGGGCGCAACTCCCACATCGTCCAGATTCACGTTCCAGAGTTCGAGCAGTGCATCCACGCGATCCACCCCTGCCAACTCTCCCTCGCGCTCATAGAGTCGGCGCGATCGCAGCACCGCATCCACCGCCTGATTGCGCAATCCCTGGCCCCAGAGTGCCAGCCCCAGGTTGTAGTGGGCTCCAGCATTGTTGGGGAGCGCCGCCGTCAACCGTCGGTAAGACAACACCGCTTGCACAAACTCTTCACGGGCGAGGTGCATGGCCCCAACCGCTGCCTGGGCGGCCAGCAGGGTCGGATCGGCCTGCACCGCGAGGCGATAGTGACGATAGGCTTGGTCTTCGTTCCCCCGTTCTCGGTACAGCTCTGCCAGCAAAAACTGGGCCTCTGCATCTGAGGCGTTGATGCGGACGGCTTCTTGCAGGCTGCGAAATGCACCATCGCGTTCGTTGAGGGCAAGCTGAGCATCGGCTAGACCGACGTAGAGCTCGCTACGGTTGCGGTCAATGGCGATCGCCCGCTGAAAATAATCCCGCGCTGCACGGTAGTCCTTCTGAATTAAGTAGAGGCTGCCCATTGCCCCATAGACCTGGGGATTGTTGGGCAACAGGCGACCTAATTGCTCGTAAGCCTTGAGCGCTTCGTCATAGTTTTCAAGGGTGATGTAGACCCCGCCAAGGCCCAAGTACGCATCAGCTTGGTTGGGCTGAATTTCGGTAATGGCGCGATAGGTGGCGATCGCCTGGTTGTAGTTTTCAAGCTGCACATAGGCATGGGCCAAGGCATAGCGAAAGGGGATGTTGTTGGTATCGCGCGC
Source organism: Leptolyngbyaceae cyanobacterium T60_A2020_046 (assembly GCA_015272155.1). Lineage (GTDB taxonomy): Bacteria > Cyanobacteriota > Cyanobacteriia > Phormidesmidales > Phormidesmidaceae > JACYME01. Next base: position 1,910 of record JACYME010000243.1, on the reverse strand, counting down.
GATCGCCTGACGATAGGGCTCGATCGCCTCTTGATATTGCCCCTGACGAACGTAGAGATAGCCAATGCCCGAGTAAAGACGAGCGTTGTTGGGATCAATGCGGATGGCCCGTTGATAAAGGGCGATCGCGCCAGCATAGTCACGGGCGCTGACCCGGTCTTGGGCTTGGCGCAGCAACTCATCCAATTCTTCCTGCTGGGCATCGCTTAGGTTTGCCACCTGTGGCACCCTTGAGCCCAAGGGTAAAAGCTGTGGCGCGATCGGCCCCGTTCTAAAGTTGACCGTGAAGTCGCCCTGGAGCGTGCCCATCGCAGCGATACTTGGCCCCGCCGACAGGCCAGAAACTAAAATTCCGGCTGCCCAAAGTGGCGTCATCCAGCTTCGTGTTATCAACCTGTCCTCCTTGGTGCCTCGCGCAATTGACTAGGGGCTGAGCCCCCGGCCTGGGAGTAAACCTTTGTAAACCAAAGCCAATCTTAACCCATCTTTTTTGGGGATCGGGCGCACGATTCTGGAAAGCAGTGCCCCACGGGGATCAGATTCGGTTCCTCAAATCCTGGTGATCGCACGCCCTCGAATTCTGAGAAACCCTACAGGAGCGATCTCGCCAACTGGCGCTGCATTGCCCACAGCAGACCGAGGCTCGCCGCGACGGCCCACGCCAGGCGGCCACTGTGCAGATGCCCCGTCAACAAACACCCTCCACCGAGCAGGAGAAGCGCGATCGCACTGGCTCCCGCGATCGCCACCATGCTCCGAATGACCCGAGTGCTAAGCACAATTCGCGCAGCCAAGTCCTCCTCGGCGTCTAAGGAAACCGCAGCCCGCAGCATTGACTGAAACGACGCATACCGATCAGGATCAACTTGGTAATAGGTACCGAGTTCAGGATCCCGCAATCCTCGCACTGAATAAAGCCCAAACTGTTTGGCTTGGGCGATCGCGGTGCGCACCGTGCGCTTGGTGGCAAAGGGCTGAAATGCTTCAAAAATCGACTCACGATATACCCCAGTGGTCGCCATTTCGAGAATACGCTGGCTCAGCTCAGTGGCAGAGAGACGGGGAGCAGTCAACGGCATCAGCAACTCAGAACGCGCAACAGCAGGAGACTCGATCAGTATATTTGTGCTACGAAAAAGACGCAAATCTTTGCCGTAAAACAATTTTGCTGCAAAAACAAACTCCCCAGCAAGTTTGCATGGAGGGTGCAGGAGTGTAAGTTTAGCCTTATTGACTCTTCTAAAAGTTCTGGAATTGGGTTGCCGACGAATTTTGTAAATCTATTTTTAAAATTTTTTCAGTCGATGTCGATAAGTTTTAGAAGCGCTACAAAATTGCTGGAGCCCCGACCATCCTTTTGGGGGAGAGCAACCTTCTACAGCGTTTTTGAAGCCAGTGAGGTGCAAAAACAGCCGCGTAACCATTGACATCCGGGGATGAAGCGCACCTCACCAAGCAAGAAAACGCTGTAAGGGCTCGAATGATTGAATTTCGAGTGATTTCAGCGATGTGGTCAGTCTGTAATCTCTTGAATATTTTGCGCTAAGTTAACAGGTGATTAACCTAATTCTGTCAAGGCGCAATACTTCCAGTGCGGGATACTTTCAGTGCGGGATACTTCCGGTGCGGGAATGTTGTCGGCGGCAGAAATTTTTAGCACGTTAAGGGATGATGAACCATGACGGCTGTTTCTCAAGCAATGGGTCTGCAAGCCAATCAGGCCATTTGCAAGTACCTTCAGCGCGCTGAGCGATATGAAAAGCGAGTGCTGGAGGATAAAGATCCCGAAGATCTGCATCAGATGCGTGTTGCCCTGCGTCGATTGAGGACGGTGATGCAGGTGTTTGCGGGGGGAATTCAGTTGCCCAAGGCTGCAAACGATCGCCGGGTTGCTCAAGTGTCGCGCTGTC
>JACYME010000068.1 GCA_015272155.1 Leptolyngbyaceae cyanobacterium T60_A2020_046 | reverse complement strand
AGGGAGAGGGGCAGGGGTGAGGGCAAAGGGCCATGACAAATGGAGAGTTATTTCTATGGAACACGCTTAGACAGGATTTCCGGATTGTAGGGATGCTCCGCGCATCCGCACTGCTGGCATCTGATGGGTTGGCTGTGATTCTGCGCTGGGGGGCGAGGGTGCGGTACTATCCAGGCTGATGATGCGATCGCGCCGATAATCTTGCTCGCCTATGGCCGAAATCCTCCGTCGGTGTGGCCCAGTGTTGGTAGTCCTGGTGGGGCTGCGCCTGTGGTTTTGGGTGATGGGGTTCCCTAATCCTGATGAAGCCTACTATTGGCTCTGGGGACAGCACCTCGATCTGTCGTACTTTGACCATCCGCCGCTCCAGGCTTGGGGGCAGGGGTTGGTGAGCGCGGTGCTAGGGCGATCGCCCGTTGCCCTGCGCCTGCTAAATGTGTTAAGCACTGTCGGCGTACTGGCGCTCTATGGCGAAATCTGCCGCCAGATCTATGGACGACGCCAGCTTGAAAACTGGTGGCTGACGGTGGTGCTGGTTTTTACGTCGCCGCTGTTTTTTCTGTTTTTGGCGATCGCGTGGCACGATCACGGGCTGGTGCTGTTTGGCACGACGGCGGGCTATTGCCTATCGCGGTTTCTCCACAGCCTGTCCCGACGACCCCAGGGGAATGGGCTGTGGCTCTATGGCGCGGGGCTGGCGCTGGGGCTGGCGGGGCTATGCAAATATCTGGCGGTGCTGCTGGTGCTGGGCTTTGGGGTGGCGATCGCGGCCAATTATCGATGGCGCGGTCTGTTTCGCGATCTGCGGCTTTACTTGGCGGGCGCGATCGCGTTGGGCATTACGGCCCCCGTGTGGCTGTGGAATGTTCAGAACGAGTACGCCTCCTTCGCCTTTTATCTGGGCCGCAGCGGGGCCGCAGGAGAAAGCGCGTGGCAGTGGTGGGGGCCGTTGGGGTTTGTGGCCCTGAGTGTGCTGATTTTGGGGCCAGCGCAGAGCTGGGCAATCGCGATGGCGCTGCGCCTGCCCGCCCAAAGTCCCTTTGAGTCCACATACCGACGGGTGGCGATCGCGGTTTTTCTGACCTCGAGCGTGGGGCTGGCGGTGCTCTCGCTGCGGGCTCCGGTGCTGTATTACTGGAATATTTTGGCCTATCCGCTGCTGTTTCCCTTGGTGCCGCCGGTGCTGGCGTCGTTGCGCGGCCCCCTGCGATGGCGCAATCTGTGGGCCTTACAACTGGCTAAGAGATTGGGCTGTGTTGTGATCGCGGCTCTGGTGATTCACTTTACGATCGTGCCGCTGTCGGCGCTGGTGGGGCCAGCGGGCGACGACGATACCCGCATGGTGTATGGCTGGCAGCAGGTGAGCGCGGTGGTGCGCGATCGCGCCGCTGTGGCGAACTCCGAGCCGCTCCTGCTCACCACCGACTACCGTTCCGCCGCTGCTTTGGCCTACGCGCTGGATGATTCGTCGGTGATGGCAATTTCGGGACGCATCGACCAGTTTGACTTTTGGTACGACCGCGATCGCATGGCGGGCCGCGACGCCCTGCTGCTGGGGGATGATTGGCACCCCATTTGCCCCGCTCATATGGCGATGTTTGAGCGCACCGATCCCCCTGAAACCATTACCGTCCAACGGTTGGGGGTGTTTATCAAAACCTACACCCTGCTGCGTGGCTACGGCTTTGACGCGGGGCCGACGGACGATTACCCGCGATTGCCCGACTATCCCCTCGCCTTCACCTCCGACGGAGAACACTGCACCCCGCCTTAGGGCATGTCATCAATTTATTCTAGAAACCCTATGGGATCAGCATTACCACGCCCGTCCCAATTTCATCTGCTAGGGGCTGTAACTCTTGCTGTTTAAGCATCAAGCGGCTAGATGATGACAGCCCCTAGCGCGGGCGATCGCGGCAATTTAGCCGACTTGGCGCAGAGGTTTTCTTAGCGAGCGGGCACCGTCACCACCACGGACGCCTCAATCGGTTGCCCCTGGTAGGTCAATGCTTCGTGCCCGTTGGCATTGAGGCTCACGGTGAGCGTATGTTCCCCCGGTGGCAGACTCGGGAGGTAGTACCACTCGCTGTAAATGCGAGTCACCTTTTCGCCGTCGATATACAGGTGGGCATGGCCCTCAGTGGAAAGGCTGGATGTGTTAACCCGCTCCGGCGCAAAGCGCCAGTTTTCCGTCGTGATTTGGAGGTTCCAGCCGCCGATCGGATCGGCGGCGATCGCTAAACTTACCCGAGGCACGGGCTGATCCGCAGACACCTCCAGCGGTGTGTGATGGCCGTGGGCCCCGTCTCCGTGGCCTCCATCGCTGTGGGGAACCTCAGCCGGGGTGTGTCCTCCGTGGTCGCCATGACCTGCATCTGATCGAGCGGGGGAAGCGGTCAAGACGGAGCCTAGGGAAAGGAGCGTTGCAGTTGCAATCGTGAGTCGAGCAAGCTTCATCATGTTGTTAGGAAATTGAGTCGTCATACATTAGGAAATTGAGTCGTCATACATTCAGAGTGCTTCTGCGCTGACGCCTATTTGCGGGAGATTGCGCCTTCCCGCAAATAGGCGTCACCATCACACCCGTACCTCTGAGTTGGGGTGCAGTGGCGGGGCAAGGGGGTTTACGTGGGCAAATCTTTGGAAATGGCAATCCGCTGAGGGCGCGGGCCGGACTCATTACGATTAGCCGATCGCGATGGAGCGCGGCTCCCACTGGCGCAAATAGTCTCGGGCTTGCTCCACTCCAGCGGGATTGCCCTGCTGCGCAAAGTACTGGGAGGCAGTGTGCACATCGGCGATCGCGCCAGCCACGTCGCCCATTTGATGGCGGAGCAGGGCGCGGTTAAGATACGCCTCTGCATAGGCCGGATAGAGGGCGATCGCGTGGTTGAAATCCGCCAAGGCGAGGGGATACTGCCCCTGGTGATGGCATACACACCCATGGTTAAAATAGGCGCGCGGGGCGTCATCATTGAGGGCGATCGCGGTTTCCAGGGCGGTGCGGGCTTGCTCTGGGCGGTCGCTGAGCAGGTAAGCAACCCCGAGATCGTTGTAGACGTCAGCGAGATCGCCCCCCTCCAGTGCCGCATCGGCATGGTGCAGTGCCTGGTGATAGTCGGCGATCGCCAACGACATCTGCCCTAGCTCGACGTAGGCCAGCCCCCGGTTGTAGTGGGCGGTGCCAGACTGGGGGTGCTGCCGCAAATAGGTGGAAAAATCCGCGATCGCAGCGGCATATTGTGCCAAGCGATACCGCGCCAAGCCACGGTGCAAATGGGCCGAGGTGACTTCGGGGGTTGCCCGAATGGCGTGGGTGCAGTCGGCGATCGCGGTGGATAGATCATCCAACATCAGGTCAGTTGCACATCGATACCGATAGGCGATCGCGGCAGTTTCAGTGTCTCCCGTCGCGATCATGAATTGTGCCTGCGCCGTGGCGTAATCTTGACGGTTCAGCGCATCAATGCCAACCTGCAACGCCCCGGCCTGTGCGGGGCTGGGGCACATCATCCCCAGTCCCAGCATCAGGCCAAGGGTCACGACGCCCCGCATCAGCGGTTGACGCATTCGATTAAGACCAACCCTTTTCGGCCTGATCCAGCACATAGTTCGCCACATCTTCGATATCCGTGTCACTGAGTCGTCCCTTAAACGCAGGCATCGCATTTTTCCCATTGGTGACCTGGGTCTTGATCGCCTCAATTGACGCCATTTCATAGGCAGTGAGGTCAGCGAGTTTCAGGGTTTTGGCCCCGTTGACCACGTTGCCGCCGCCGACATGACACGCCGCACAGTTATTTGCAAAAACCTGCGCCCCGTGGGCCAGATCCGCCGCTGCTGCTGGGCGCACCCCCGCCGCGATCGCGAGAACAATGCTCAGCACCATTCCAACCAAAAGTTTTGCCATCGGTTCACCGTATTCTCGGGTTTTCTCAACACTGGGAAGTAATCTCCCCCTAGTGGAGAGTTTAAGGATCCGCGATGCTGTTGGCAAGCATTTTCAGGCTTTCTTCAGGGTTGCTGACAGGATTTGCCACAGTGGATTGAGCCAGCCCTCACGGGGGATGGGGAGACGCCAGTGCTCGAATCGGCTCAGTTTTCTTATCGGCTCAGTTTTCTTTAGGATGCGGCAGGGCTGGGTGCGGGCGCGGCGAGCCAGTCGCGCAGTAGGGCGACGATCGCGGCGGGATATTCTACCTGGGGCAAGACGCCCACATCCGGCAACACGTGAACGGTGGCGATCGCGGTAGGGTTTAGTGCTGCCAGGCGTCGCGCCTTATCGGGGCGGCTAAAGCGGGAGGCTTCTCCCACCACAACGGTGGTGGGCACTGTCAAGTCAGGAATGTAGCGAGCCAAGTCAAAGCAGATTGCCCCCTTGAGAGAGGCTAGGGCTGAATAGGCGGCGTTGGGCTGTTGGGTGCCTGCCAGGTAAGCCTGTACGGTTTCAGGTGTGAGGCGATCGCGGCGAGCAAACAAAAAAGTGCTTAAAAACTGGGTGACGGCAACCTCATTGGCCGCGCCCAGGGCATAGACCAGTTGATCCAGGCCGGGGGTGCCTGCCAGTACGGCGGGCAGCGTGTAGCGATAGCCCACCCCAAAGTCATCGTTTCCCGAGGGCGACACCAAAAATAGGCGCTGAAACAGGTCGGGCCGCTGGATGGCGAGGCGAATGACGACCCCCGCTGTCAGCGAACTGGCGACCACGGAAACGGGGGGCTGCGCGACGGTTTCCAGCAGGTGGGTGATGATCCCAAGATAGTCTTCGACGGAATAGTCGTGGGCAGGATGGGCGGACTGTCCCCAACCGACCAAATCTGGCGCGAGGATGCGATAGTCATCGGCGATCGCGCCGTACACCTGCGACCATTCATAGGCTGAGGAACCGCCGCCCAGGCTGTGAAGAAAGACGATTTCCGTTGGAAACGTCGGCGGGGGGGCGTCGGCGGGGGTCGCCTGGGTGTAATAGGCCATCACCCCCAATTCGGTTTCGGTGATGCGTTGCTCAAAGCCCGGCGGTTGAAATTGCAGCATGGCAGCACGGTGAATGGAACGGGGCGCGGCGATCGCGGCCTAATGGGCGAATGCCCGTGACGGTCATCGCTGACCCCAGGCCGGGAATTCGCCCGGGTGTCTTGCCCGTATTATGGGCGATCGCGGCGCGACTGCCGTTCCCATTATCCGCGCGGGGCATTCGGAGAAACCAGCGATCGCTCCGCCGCATCGGCCACCGCTGCAGCATGGGAGCCAAAGGAGCCGCCGCCTAAGTAGCGATCGCTGATGGCCTTCACCACGATGTACAAAATCGGCACCACAAACAGACTCAAGAACGTCGCCACAAACATGCCGCCAAATACCGCCGTCCCCAGCGATTGACGGCTCCCCGCCCCTGCCCCCGTCGCAATCACCAGGGGAAAGATCCCAATCAGCGTCGAGATCGCCGTCATCAAAATGGGCCGCATCCGTTGCGCCGAGGCTTCAAAGGCCGCCTTCACCAAGGGCAACCCCTCCGCCCGGAGCTGGTTCGCAAACTCCACAATCAAAATTGAGTTTTTGCTCGCTAGCCCAATCAGCATCACCAGCCCAATTTGGCAGTACACATCATTGGGGAAGCCGCGCACCATCTGAGCCGACAACGCCCCCAGCACCGCCAACGGCACGGCAAAGAGAATGATCACCGGGTCAACGTAGCTTTCATACTGGGCCGCCAACACCAGGAACACAAACACAATGCCCAGCCCAAAAATGATCGGTGCTTGGCTCCCCGATTCGATTTCTTCGAGGGATGTGCCCGACCATTCGTAGCCCATGCCTGGCGGCAACACCTGAGCAGAAATATCCTCCATCGTTTTCAGAGCATCGCCAGAGCTGACACCGGGGCTGGGGCTGCCCGTGATCTCGATGGAGCGGTAGAGATTGTAGTGGTTAATCACCTGCGCGCCGATCGCAGAATTAACCGTCACCAAGTTGCCCAGGGCAATCATGCTGCCGTTTTCCGATCGCACGTAAAACCGCGAAATGTCCTCCGGCTTCGCGCGAAACGTCTCATCCGCCTGGACGTAAACCCGGTAGGTGCGCTGACCGTCGATGAAATCCGTCACGTAGCGCGATCCCAAAAAGGTTTGCAGCGTGCCGAACACATCGTCAATATTCACCCCCAGAGATTTGGCGCGATCGCGATTCACATCAATCAAAAGCTGGGGCGTCGCCGCCGAAAACGTCGTGAACACCCCTTGCAGGCGCTCATCCTGGTTGGCGGCCCCCAGCAGCTCACCCAACTTCGCCACAAAGGTATCGAGCCCCAGGGTGCCTTGGCGATCCTGCAACTGATACTGGAAGCCACCAAACTGCCCCAAACCCCGAATCGCGGGCGGGTTCACCGGAAACACCCGCGCCTCTGTAATTTGGCTGACCCGCCCAAACAACTGACCAATCAACGCCTGGACGCTTTCCTGGGGGCCGCGCTCATCCCACGGTTGCAGCGTCACGAAGATAATGCCGTTGTTCACCGTGTCGCTGCCGAAGCCAAACCCCCCAACGGAAAAGGTGCCGCGAATGCCGGGCAGTTGCAAAATCTCCTGCTCCACCCGATCCATCACAGCACTGGTGTAGTTCAACGAAACGCCCTCCGGTGCTTGGACGATGGTGATGAAATAGCCCTGATCTTCCTCAGGCAAAAAGGCTGATGGCACCACCTGATACAGCCACGCAGTCAACACCAGCAGGGTGATAAACCCCCCCAGCACCGCCAACTTCACAGTGTTGAGCAATTCTAAGGTGTCGCGGTAGCGATCGCGCAGCCCATCCACTACACCGTTAAAGCCTCGGAAAAACCGCCCCAGCCAGCCCGTCATCTCCGGCGTTTCGCGAAGGAGCAGCCCCGCCAGCGCAGGGGTCAAGGTCAGCGCGTTGAAGGTGGATAGCACGATCGCAAAGGCGATCGTTAGCGCAAACTGGCGATACAGCGCCCCCGTCGTTCCTGGGAAGAAGGCCACCGGCACAAACACCGCCATCAACACTAGCGATGTGGCAATCACCGCCCCGGTCAGTTCGCGCATGGCCGCAATCGCCGCCCGCACCGGGTGCATGTTCAAATCCTGAATCTTGCGAGCAATATCTTCCACCACCACGATCGCATCATCCACCACCATCCCCGTCGCCAAGGTGAGGCCAAAGAGCGTCAGACTATTGATGGAAAACCCAAAAATTTTGATGATGGCAAACGTCCCGATTAGGGAGACAGGAATCGTCACCGCCGGAATAATCGTGGTGCGCCAATCCTGCAAAAACAGGTAAATCACCAGCACTACCAGCACCACCGCCTGCACCAGCGTCCACACCACCCTCGTCATCGACTCTTCCACATACTCCGTCGTGTCAAAGCCAATGCCATACTCCATCCCTGGGGGAAACTGCTGCGCCAGTCGCGCCATTTCTGCCTTCACCCCCTGGGCCACCTCCAGGGCATTGCTGCCCGGAAGCTGGAAAATCCCCAGCCCCACCGCATCCTGTCCCCGAAACCGCAGAAAGGTATTGTAGGACTCCGCCCCAAGCTCGACTCGGCCCACATCCCGGAGCTTGATCAGCCCGCCCTCTGGCGTGGTGGAAACCACTAAATCTTCAAATTCCTCCACACTTTCCAGACGGCTGATGGCCCGCAGGTCGATCTGGTATTGCTGATCCGCATTCGACGGAGGCTGGCCCAGTTGCCCCGCCCCCACCTGAATGTTCTGCTCCTGTAGGGCAGTCACCACGTCCTGATCAGTGATACCCCGCCGCGCCATGCGCTGGGGATCGAGCCACAGGCGCACCGCATATTTGCGTTCACCAAAGATGATGACGTTGCCCACGCCAGGAACCCGCCGCAGCGCATCTACGATGTAGAGGTCGGCATAATTGCTAAGAAAGATGTCGTCATAGCTACCATCCTCGGTAAACAGGCTCATCGCCAGCAGGATATTGCTCGACTCTTTACTGACGGTGACGCCCGTTTGCAGCACAGGTTCTGGCAGTTGCGGCTCAGCCAAAGACACCCGGTTTTGCACGTCCACCGCCGCAATATCTTTGTCGCGGGTTGAGTCAAAGGTGACGGTGATGCTGCTTGCGCCGTTGTTGGTGCTGCTGGAGGTCATGTAGCGCATGCCCTCGACGCCGTTGATCTGTCGTTCGAGTATGGTGGTGACGGTACGCTCGACGGTTTCGGCATCGGCACCGGGATAGTTGGCCCGCACGCTGACTTGGTTGGGGCTGATATCGGGGAATTGCGCGATCGGTAGGGTGGGGATACTAATCGCCCCGATTAAGAGGATAATCAGCGCGGTTACCGTCGCGAAGACGGGGCGCTTAATAAAGAAGTTGACGAACATGCAGAATCAAGTCTCCTTGCAGGGCGGGGTGCAAACAAAAACCGAAGCCGTTATGGAGTTGTCGTTTCTGGTTCGTCGGTTTCGCTCTGGGGGAAGATGGGGGTACCGTCTTGGAGGTTGAGAATGCCCGAGGCGACGATGATTTCACCGGCGCTGAGTCCTTCGAGCACCTCGTAGTTGTTGCCTTGGATGCTGCCAAGCTGCACCGGACGTAGCCGTGCCACTTGGTCGGGCATAGGGGTATCAGGCGGGAAGGCTTGGGGCGGGGGCAGGTCTTCGGGGTTGGCGGGCTCGGTGACGTAGACGAAGGTCTGGCCACCGAGGCGGGTGATGGCGCTGGTGGGCACCAGAATGCCCTGGGACTGTGACCAGATGACCCGTGCCGAGACCCGCTGGGCGTCTTGGAGTTGCCCTTGGGGATTGTTGAAGCGGGCCTTGACCAGGAGGGTCTGGGTGTCGAGGTTGGCCTGGGGGGAAATGAAGCTGATGCTGCCAATGGCGAGGACGGTTTCGCCATCGGCGGCGAGAAGTTCGACGGGGAGGCCGGGGCGCACCTCCGTTTGGCGCTCGATGGGTAATTCTAAATCGACCTCTAGGGAGGCGTTTTCGATGATGGTGGTGAGGACGGTGCCGGGAGAAACGTAGTCGCCAAGTTTGGCGTTGATGTCGCCCACAATGCCGTCTACTGGAGCAACGACGGTGCGATCGCGAAGATCTTGCTGGGCCGCGTTCCGGTTGGCCTCTGCTTGGCTCAGGGTGGCATTGGCCTGATTTAGGGTCGATCGCGCGGCGGCAATTTCTTGTAGAGCCGCATTCAAGGAAGCCTGGGCCACGTCACGATTTCGGCTAGCGATATCCAGGCTTTGCTGGGCGAGGGCTCCCTGCTCAACCAAAAATTCCGCCCGGCGGTATTCTTCCGCTTGCAGGGCGAGTTCCGATTCCAGCTCTAGACGGCGGGCTTCGAGCGATCGCAACTCAGCCTGACTGGCATCGCGGGCGGCCCGCGCGGCAATCACACTGGCCTGGGCTGCATCAACTTCGGCCTGGGTGCGCTCTGGACTAATCAGCAGAATGGGGGTGCCAGCGGTGACGCGATCGCCCGCTGATACATACACCTGCATTACCCGCCCCGGGGCCTCCGGCTGGAGCGCCACGCTAGACTGAGCCTCTAGCGTGCCAATAAATTCGGTGCTGTTGCGCACGGTGCCAGACTGCACGGGCTGGAGCGCAACGGGCACCCCTGGCGGCATCCTCATCATTTGTTGACCGCCCGCCCGTACCCCAAAAAATCGCCACGCCACAAACCCGCCGCCTAGCAGCACAATGCCGAGGCTGCCTGCCACGAGCCAGCGAACTGGCCCCCGCGATCGCTGACTTGCGGACACATTCAATACCGACGCGGGCAAATTAGGAGCAGTCATCGGAAAATCCTATCTAGAGGAATGCAGTCAACGGTGAGTGATCGCGGGATAGTAAGGCACCTTACTATGTTTTTCTTTTATTAACACGAGATCTCAACCCAGTGCTACGGGGTGATCGGTCTGATCTGAGGTAGCGATTTTTTTAGGACTTACGTCCTATAGCAGCAGACTACCAAAAATACTACAGCGTACTACTACACGGGGTATCTGCGGCGGTTGAGGGATTTTGCCCTGTCGTTGTCGTCGATGGCATTAGGGCACCCCAAATCGTTGCCTTCCGTGGGCATGACGATTTGCGATAAGGCAATTCCCCTTAGCCCACGGATTAAGCGGCGTGGGCTGTCTTGGCGCGTCACCCAGCAGGCGATGGCGGAGCCTAGCTGTGCTGGGGCACGCCGCTGAGGCGCATGAGGTCTGCGACGGTGGGGCAATAGGGCTCTGCGCCCCAACTGGCGGGGCTGATGGGATTTTCGTAGGTAAAGTGGCGATAGCGCAGGCAAAACCGATCCCACTCGGCCATGCGAATGTTGAACTGATCGATGATGCGATCGGCCAGCCATGGGGAGAGGGGAATGCGAAAGAAGCGGCGCAGACCCAGGTATTGGGAAATTTGCGCGATCGCGTCATCCACTGTCACCGCTGGGTTGCCGATAATCACCTGGCGGGGCTTCCCTGGCCCTGGCGGATGCTCGATGACATGGCGCACCACGGCGGCAATGTCGCGCCCGTGGGCAAAGTGGAAGCTGCCATCGGCACTGAGAAACCGAATCACGCGCATCCATTTGGCCACTTCCGTCAGCCCAGCGGAAATGTGGGAATAGGGCTTGGTGTCATCGCCGCCAAACACCAGCGTCGGAAAAACGGTGGTGATGCGGGGGGCGATCGCGAGTTCGGGCAGCCGCAGATAGCACTGATACTTGCTGCGGATGTAGTCGGTACCGATTTCCCCCGCTTCCTTTAGAGGGTGATTGTGGCGATCGAGAATACTCGCCGTTGAGAAATAAATGACCTGCTGGCAGCGATCGCCCTTGAGCAACGACATCAGCGTCAGATTGCCGTCAACATTGACCTCGTAAATCTCCGGTGCCCCGCCCCAAGAGGTCGCCGCCAGCACCGCCCCATCCATCGTGGCGAGGAGATCCGCATGGGCCTGAATGCCCTTGAGATCGCCGGGCACGAGGTGGATGCGATCGCAATTTTGCCAATCAAACCGCAGCTTATCCGGGTTGCGCACCAGCAAAAATAGCTCGTGGGGCGTGGTGTTCAGCAATTCCTCCACCAGATAATGCCCAATGCAACCGCTGGCCCCAGTGATGAACAGCCGCTGTGGAGAAGTCGCCGATCGCGTCACGCCTTCAAAACCCCCTTAAAACAAAACACCCGGAACCCAATGATCCGTCGTTTGCGTGACGTGTCAGGTTCCGGGTTTAGCCTATCACCGAAGGGGATCGCTCTGCCCTAGGCAGGCACCGCCAAGAGTTGATCCAGTTGCTTCGCCGTTTCAAAGAAAAAGGCCGCATTTTCCTCGGGCGTACCCGGCAGAATGCCGTGGCCTAGGTTGAGGATATGGCCGCGTCGGCCTGCCTTTTTCACCGTATCGAGGATGCGATCGCGGATAAATGCCTGCGACCCAAACAGCGCTGCCGGATCCACGTTGCCCTGCACCGCAATATTCGGCCCAAGGCGACGGCGGGCTTCCGCCATATCCACCGTCCAATCCACGCTGACGATATCTACCCCAGACTCGCCCATCAGTTCCAGCACACCAGCGCTGCCACTGATGTAGAGAATTAACGGCGTTTCGGGATACTTCGCCTTCACCTGCTGCACCACCCGCTGCTGATAGGGCAGCGCAAAGGTGCGGTAGTCAATGGGGCTCAACTGCCCCGCCCAAGAATCAAAGAGTTGAATGACTTGCGCGCCACACTCAATCTGGTGGCAGGCATAGAGCGCGATGTTATCAGCCAGCTTGCCAAGCAACTGATGCAGCATCGCAGGCTCAGAAAACGCCATGCCCTTAATGTTGGCGTAATTCTTTGAGGTGCGGCCTTCCACCGCATAGGCGGCCAGCGTCCACGGCGAGCCCACAAACCCCAACACTGCGGCGTCATTCCCGACTTCTTCACGCAGGGTTTTTAGAATGGGGCGAATAAAGGGCGTCGCGGTGTCTGGATCCAGGGTGTGAACAGCATCCACCTGGGCCTGGGAGCGAATGGGCGGATCGATGATCGGCCCTTTGCTCTCAATGATGTCGAAGGGGATGCCCATGCCCGTGAGGGGTGTCAAAATGTCAGAAAACAGAATCACGCCATCGGGACGAAAGGCCCGCCAAGGCTGAAGGGAAATCTCGATCGCGAGATCAGGGTTTTCGGATCGCTCTCGGAAGGAGGGATACTTGTCCCGCAAGTCGCGATATACCTTCATATAGCGGCCTGCCTGACGCATCATCCACACCGGAGGACGATCCAAGGTTTCTCCGCGAGCCGCCCGCAGCAAATAGGGCACCTGATCTGATCCGATCATTGAAACTTCACCACTGTTAAAGAAACGTTGTTAGCGCATTGGCTAGATTATCACCCCCAGAATCTCCGCCTTTTCAAAGGCTGACGGTTGTTCACGTTCTGTCACAATCTGCGAGCGATCGCTTCAGCGTAAAATCAAAGGGCACTGGGATCGTTTCAGTGGAGATTTTCCCCCTTCGGATAGAGGCATGGACACCGCGAATTTCTTTGAAAAGCTTGAAGGCACGTGGTTTTCGCAGCGCACGACCCACGTTGTGGCAGCGCAACCGTCACAGGTCGGGCAATGCACCTTAGCGATGACGCGCTTAGCCGCCGATGATCCCAGTGTCATCAACCTGTGTAAACAATTCACCCTCGACGCTCAGAAAACGGTCTTTGCCTTTCGCATTGAGCAAGAAAGTCGCCTGGGCACAGAAACCCAGCCCACTTGCCGCGCCACGGTGATGGTAGGACTCCAGTCTGACGTGGTAGGCAGCGGCCCGTTTTTGACTCAGACAGAGCGGGAATCGGCGATCGCGGGGCAGTATCACGTTAGCCCTGAAGCGGTGTTGACCCTGATTACTGAGACTGATCAATTGCGATCGGAGGAGCGTCTGTGGTTCCTCAACCCCAATCTGAGAATGCGCACCAGCCTCGTCAAACGGGCGGACGGCCTACAAATTAGCTCCTTCTGCTCCGAAATTCGGCGCATGGTTACCCAACCCGCCTCTTAACCAAGCCTCACCCTTGAACTAAGCCTCGCGCGAACTAAGCCTCATGCTGTTTTCCTGATGGGATGTGGCGTTTTGGCGCTGCTGAGTTCAGCGCAGCCAAACTAAACTGGCAACCATCAGCCCAATGCCCAGCAATGCAGCCCAGAGAAATCCATTGTCGCGGGTGTTGATTTGGGTGAGATCTTCGGGCTCTGGTTCAGGTTTGGGGGTTGGCTTGGGGGGCGGGGCGGCAGTGGCATAACGGCTGAGCAACGGGGTCGTGCCGTCCGCCTCGAGGTGGCTCAGGTCAGGAATTTCGGTGCGCCATTCGGCCTTGAGTCTGAGGCGAGGCGCTTTCAGGATATAGAGCAGGCGCTTGCCTTCTTTGCGGGTGTCGAGGTCGGGATGGCGGGTCAATTTTTCGCACAGGGCGATCGCGTCCTCGGGGCGATTGGCAGCGGCATAGGCATTCACAAGCCACAGTTGCAGTTCCCCACCAAGGGGGGTGGTGCCACTGGCCAGGGCAGTGCCGCGCTCAAAGTAGCTCACGGCCTCGCGATAGTTGCCCCGTTCAAAGTCGGTTTGTCCGGCAGCGAATTCCGCCTTGGCTTGGGTGGTGCGATCGACGTTATTATCTAGAGTCACAGTGTTGAGAAGTATGCTCGACCGTCTATCACTATAATGGGTTTCTCGGGTCGTCGCGTTGCAGGTCGCCCCGTGTAACGTGGCGGGGCTGCGGTTGCGCTGAATCATCGTGCCACACGATCCCCAAGTTCTCTTGGAGGCTGCACGACTGGCGGATTTCAATCCAGACCCCGCTGCCGTAGTCTTAAGGGGAGACTGCGATCGCCCGCTATCCGTTAGTCGGGGGTAAAATGCCCCATAACCAGAAATTAGCGGCAGAGCCGGTTGGGGCGGGTTAACGTGCGCCAACGATCGCCGCGTCCTGCCCCATGCCTATGAAACCGTCTGAGGCGTTTCCTTCCCATTCCCGGCATCGCATCACGGACGCCTTGCGATCGCGACTGTCGCGACGCATCGTGTTTGGCATCTTCCTCAGCATTGTGGTGATCGAGGTGATCATTTTGGTGCCGTCGGTGATGCGCCGCGAACGGGAGTTGCTGATTTACCTAAAGTCGCTTTCTGCGGCCCACGCAACGGGACTTTTGCAAGATCAGCCCGTCGAGGAGTTGGAAGAAACCGCCCTGTTGACGCAGCTCGCGACATTGCACAATCACCATCGGGTGCTGGGCGGTACCCTCTATCGTGAGGATGGCACGCGGGTCGGCAGCTTTGGAGAAGTGCCCACCCTCACGGCCACCGCGATCGCGGCAGGTCGGCGCGATCGCTACAATCGCATTACCCAGCGCTATGACGCCCTGTGGGAAATGTCGCCCCTTGAGGGTCGATATTGGTTTGTGGTGCGCCACGATGCAGCCTGGGTCGGGCGCGAGTTTTATGCCTTTATCGGACGCATTGCCGGATTGGTCATCATCATCTCCGTATTTGTCACGGCGGCCACGATGGTGCTGTTGGAGCGGGTGGTGATTTCTCCGGTGTTGGCGCTGCGGCGCGATCTCTTACAAGCGGGGCAGGCCATCAGTCGGGCTCAGGATGCGCGATCGCTACCCTTTGAGTCGGTGGCGCAGGCCGCCACCCGCAAAGATGAACTGGGCGAAGTGGTGATGGCCTTTCGCAAAATGGTAGATCAAGTGTCGGAGGCGATCGCCGAGCGCGACCAGGCCGAGGCAGAGGTGCGCCGCTCTGAGGAAAAATTTTCCAAAGCGTTTTATTCCAGCCCCTACCCAATGAGCCTCAGCACGCTGAAAACAGGCATCATCCTGGAGGCCAACGACAGCTTTTTGGCGCTCTATGGCGACAGCAGCGACAGGGTAATTGGGGCCGCAGTGGCGGATCTGGGACTCTGGGCAGATCTGCGCGATCGCCAGCACATGCTGACCCAAGTTCGCGAGGCAGGCTTTGTGCGCAACCAGGAATATCGCCTGCACACCCACGCTGGAGAACCGCGCACCGTCCTTTACTCCGCTGAGAGCATTGAGATTCACGGCGAAGCCTGCCTGCTATCGGTCTATCAAGACATCACGGAACGCAAAGCCGTCGAGGAAGCCCTGCGCGAGAGCGAACAGCGGTTTCGCACGCTGGTTGACCAAGCCACCGATGCGCTGTTTGTCGTGCAGTTCGACGGACGTTTTCTAG
Source organism: Leptolyngbyaceae cyanobacterium T60_A2020_046 (assembly GCA_015272155.1). Classification (GTDB taxonomy): domain Bacteria; phylum Cyanobacteriota; class Cyanobacteriia; order Phormidesmidales; family Phormidesmidaceae; genus JACYME01. The sequence goes on along the minus strand of JACYME010000068.1, from coordinate 15,477 downwards.
ACGTGAATCAGCAAGCCTGTCGCTCCCTCGGCTACCGCCGCGAAGAACTGCTGCAAAAAACCGTATCAGAGATTCAAAAGGCCGTGGATTTTGCCGAAATTCGCAACGATTGGGCGATCGCGCCGGGGCAGGCCATCACCCGCGAAGGCATTCACCAGCGCCAAGACGGCACGCAGTTTCCGGTAGAGGTGCGCCTCGGGCCAATTGACGTGCAGGGACGGCGCGTGCTACTCGCCCTTGCCCGCGACATCACCGAACGCAAACAGGTGGAACAGGCCCAAGCGCGACTGGCCGAAATTGGCGAACTCGCCGCCATGATCGTCCATGAAGTGCGGAACCCGCTAACGACGGTGCTCATGGGCCTCAACGGGCTCCAGAATCTGGAGTTGCCCGATCGCGCCCAACGACGACTCGCCTTTGCCCTAGAGGAATCGTTGCGCCTCCAGCGACTATTGAACGATATTTTGCTCTATGCCCGCGAGCCGCACCTAGATCTGCAACCGATGAACCTGAGCCATGTCCTGGGAGATGTGGTGGAAAGCTTGCAGAGCCAGCCGATCGCGGCAGACCGCACAATCCACACCGACTTTGAAGACGCCGATCGCTGGGTGATGGGCGATCGCGATCGCCTCAAGCAGGTCTTCATCAACTTGCTGAGCAATGCCTGCGAAGCGATCGAAGCGGGCGATCGTGTCACCTGCACCGTGGAAGATATCGGCGAAACCGCCGTGCAGATCCAGATTCACAACGGCGGTCTGTCCATCCCCCCCGATACGCTGCCGAAACTCATGCAGCCCTTTTTTACCACCAAGCCATCGGGCAATGGCCTCGGGCTCGCCATCACCCGTCGCCTCGTCGAAGCCCACCACGGCACCCTGACCCTCACTTCAGCCCCAGAAACCGGGACGATCGCCACGGTCACGCTGCCCCAGCATCATCCCAGTGAAGCGTAGATGGGTGGATGGGTGAATGGGTGGATGCCACCGAGTCCCTCACCCTCTCACACCCTCACACTCCCCTACCCTCACCATCCCATCCCTCAGAAGGGAAACGCGAGGGGCGCGATCGCGACCGTCATCACCCAAAACAACAGGTTCAGCGGAATGCCAATGCGCATAAAGTCAGTGAACTTGTATCCACCGGGGCCATAGACCATCAGGTTCGTTTGATAGCCGATGGGGGTTGCAAAGCTGGCCGAGGCAGCCACCATAATCGCGATCGTGAAGGGCAGATAGCTGACGCCCAAGTTTTGAGCCAGCGACAGGGAAATGGGAAACATCAGCGCCGCTGCGGCGTTGTTGGTGATGATCTCGGTGAGCAGCGTGGTGATGCCATAAACCACCGCCAGCGCCAAAAGCGGGTTATCGCCCGCCGCTTGAATGAAGGTGCCCGCGATCGCGGCAGCGGCTCCCGTTGATTCCATCGCGGTGCTGAGGCCCAGGGCCGCCCCAATCACCAACAAAACCGACCATTCCACACTGCGCATGGCGCGCACGGGCGCACAGCAGCCCGTGCTCAGCATGACCATTGCCGCCAAGACCGCTGCCTTGAGCATACTGAGCCAGCCCACACCCGCGAGCACCACCATCACAATCAGGGTAACCAGCGCGATCGGCGCTTTCTCATGGCGCAAAGGCTCTGAATCGGGCAAGCTGCTGACCAAGTAAAAATCGCGGGAAATGCGCTGCTGTTCCACAAAGGCCGAGTTCGCTTCGAGCAGCAGGGTATCCCCCGCTTGGAGCCGAATATCGCCCACCTTGCCCAGGAGGCGATCGCCATTGCGGGCCACCGCCAACACCACCGCGTTGTATAGGCTGCGAAACTGGCCTTCGCGAATGGTGCGCCCCACCAGCGGGCAGGTATTCGACACCACCGCTTCGATGAGGCAGCGCTCGGTGCGGGGCGTGTCGAGCTTAAAAACCTGATCGGTAGCGGGCTGCAAGCCGCGCAGCCGCTGCAAGTCCAAAATCGAGTCCACCACGCCAACAAACACAAGCTGATCCTGCTCGCGCAGGGTTTCGCGGGGGCTCACAGCAGCGATGACCTGATCACCGCGAGCCACCTCGATCAGGTACAGCCCAGGGAGGTGGCGCAGCCCAGCCTGCTCAACGGTCTTACCCGCGAGCGGGCTGCGGGGCGGCACCACCATTTCTACGGTGTATTGGCGTACGTCATCGCGATCGCCCATCACGGGCTTGCGCTCGGGCAACAGCCAGCGCTGGGTAACGTACAGAAACATAAACCCCACGATCGCGCAGGGCAACCCCACCCACGCCAGGTCAAACAGCTTCAGACCCGGATGATCGGTGCCATCAATCAGCAACCCGTTCACCACCAGATTGGTACTTGTGCCAATCAGCGTGCAAACTCCCCCAAAGATGGCGGCAAAACTCAGCGGCATCATCAGCTTGGAGGGACTGATACGCAGCTTGCGGCACCAATCATTCACCACCGGAATGAACATCGCCACCACGGGCGTGTTATTGAGAAAGGCGCTCAGCCCCATGATCGGCAACATCAGGCGCACCAGTGCCGCCGACTGACTCTGGGGACGCCCCAACACCTGCTGCGAAATCCAGCCCAGGGCCCCGGTTTGTTGCAGCCCCGCTACCACCAGGTACAGCACGCCGACCGTGACCAGCCCAGAATTGCTGAATCCGCTCAGCGCCTGCTGGGCATCCAAAACCCCCGTGATAAAGAGCAGTGACAATGCCCATAGAAACACGATGTCAGCGGGAAGCTGGGTGAGGGCATTGAGTAAAAACGCCAGCCCAACAGTGCCCAGGGTGAGCCAGCCAGGCCAACCCAACTGCACCATTGCCGGGCTCGCAGCCAGGGGAGTCAACCCCGCGATCGCGCAGGCGATCGCCCCAATTACCACGACCTGTCGCCGAGTCAACCGATGCGGAGAAAATCGCCACCGAGAGGGCACAGATTGCATCGCAATATTCCAAATCGAAACCTGAGGCTGATTGTATTTCAGATAAAGTGAAAATCATATCGGATGAGTTTGCGTTTTTCGTGAAGGTTCATAGCTCCGTGTCAAAATGAGAGCGCGGCTACTGGGAGGAAAGATGGCAACTGAAATCCAGGCGTCTGAGCACACGCAGCTCATGCAACTGCTGACCCAGCACACCTTTCTGTTTCGGGGACTCGATGCGGCTTGGTTGGCAGCACAGATTGACCCCACCGCGATCGCCCAAGAAAAGCTCTACTCCAGCCGCCCAGTCTACACAGCCTTTCAACCCGACACGTCCCTCGACTTCTTGTATTTCGTCGTGGCGGGTGGCCCCGTGGTCGTCCGCAGCACCCCCCTTGATCGCATCGTCGCTATGACCTACCCCGGCGGCTGTTTTGGCATGCGCAGCCTGCCCTTTGACTTTGGTCGCGTGTGTCGGGCATTTCCCAGCCTTGTAGAAGCCTACAAAACGACCGATGTGGTCAAAATTTCGCTCTCAGCGCTGAAGACGCTTCACGAAGCCAGTTCCGCCATCCAAGATCGCTATGGGTTGCTCTTTGAACTGCGCGAAAAGTTTCAGTATCACCTGCTCAATTGCAGCACCTATCCGCCCCAGGCCGTGGCCTCACTGCTGCGGGCGCTGGTCTATCAAGAGCGATCGCTGGGCAGCCAACCCCAGCCCGATGGCGTCTTTGTCTTTGATTTACCGATCGACATCATCGCCCACGCCTGCCAGCTCAACCATCGCACCGTGGAGCAAGTGCTGAAAGGCATGGTCAAAGAATCGTTGATTCAGATGGATAAATCCGCCGAGGCCCAAGGCGACGCCATTCGCGTTCTGGATCCAGAGGCGCTAAAAGGGGTCTACAGCGCCACCCGCGACAAAGTATCGTGGTGGCCCCTCCGATAGCAAACCCAAAGATTTGCTCTCATCCTCAACAGTGCCCCACCTTACGCAAGTTTCCCAACGTCCTTGGCAGGCTCCGACCCACCTCACATCAGATAGGTTGCCAAGATACCCAGCACAATCGCGATAATCACAAATGCCCATGGCGAAGTCGTATCTTCCTTCGGTTTCTTGTCTGTGGGGTTGAGGGCGTTTTTAACCTCTTTTGCAGTGGCGACGATGCCTTTCATCAACAAATCCCCAGCGGAGGGGGGATCAGGCTTTTTTTCGGGTCGTGTCAGCGCAAAGAGCAGTGCAATCACGACAAGAATGACAATGGCTTCCATTATTGGGAATGAGCTAGAGAAAGAGCAGTGATACCAGAATGTCTGAGCCGATTAAACGGCACCATCGGGAAAAACTCAGGAAGACGCGGGAAAGATTCAGGTTTTCTTGATGATGTAGGGCGGTCTTAATTTTGATCCAGCATTGGACGCTTGGCTTCCATTCAAAAATGGGCAAGATGGACAGACCGGATGACCGCGATCGCGGGTTTGGCTCTCGATCAGAATACGGTCAGCATTGGCAATGATGGGCAGAGTGTTGGCAGAGTGTTGTGCTGCGATCGCCTCAACCCTGCCTCCCCAGAGACAATTGGAGCAGATAAAACCTCAAAGGTATCGATGAATCTTCCCACATGGATTACGGTATCGCGTCTGCTGGGCGTGCCAATCATTCTTGCGCTGTTGGTGATGCCCACCCCGGCGCGATGTATCGGGGCGGCAGGTGTCTTCTTGTTAGCTGCGGGCACAGACTGGCTCGACGGCTACCTCGCCCGGCGACTCAACCAAATCACCGAGCTAGGAAAGTTCTTGGATCCGTTGGTTGATAAGCTACTGGTGCTGGCCCCACTCCTGGCCTTAGTGGAGATGGGCCGGGTGCCCGCGTGGGGCGTCTTTTTGATTTTGGCCCGCGAATTGACGATCGCGGGATGGCGCGTCAGCCCTGCCCTCCAGGCCCAGGCTGTCCCCGGTGCAAACCTGTGGGGCAAGGTCAAAACCGTGCTGCAAATGACTGCGGTGACGCTGCTGCTATTGCCCCTGTCTGGGGTGTGGATCGCGATCGCTCAGGTCACGTTTTGGGGTGCAGTGGGGATCACGTGGCTGTCTGGGCTGATTTACCTCACTCCCCTGATGCAGCACCCCAAACCCTTGGGTTGAGCGTGACAGTTTCTGTGCATCGTCCCCCACTTGGTCAGTGGGTGTTTATCGGTCATCACCCCAAACCTCTGCCAAGCGCTGATCACGACCGCAAGCGGTGCGATATACCTTGTAGCGCACGGGATGCTTCAGGTAATAGTCCTGGTGATAGGCTTCTGCAGGGTAGAAGGGTTGGGCGGGTTCAATGGGGGTAACGATAGGCGTGTCTTGAAAGATTGCCTCAGCGCTGAGGGCAAATTTCGATCGCTCTGCCAATGTCTGCTGTTCTTCGGTGTGGGTGAAGATTTTGGCGCGATATTGGCTGCCCTTGTCGCAAAATTGGCCGCGATCGTCGAGGGGATCAACGTTGTGCCAAAAAACTTGGAGCAGTGTGTCGTAGCTAACGAGGGCCGGGTCATAGCGCACCTGTACCGCTTCCACATGGCCCGTATCACCGTTCGACACGTCGAGGTAGGTCGGGTTGGTCTGGGTGCCGCCCGTATAGCCCGACGTGGTAGCGACAACGCCCGGAAGGTCGTCAAAGGGCTTTTCCATGCACCAAAAACACCCGCCCGCAAAGGTGGCAGTGGCGAGGTTGGCATCGTCTGCATGGCTGACAGACTCGGGCATGGAGTCCGCTGTGGCGTAGAACGGCAGCGCGTCCCACATGAAGCCGATCGCGGCTAAAACCAGCAGGCCCAGCAAGAGTTTTCGCACAATTTGCATGGATGGGATAAAACGGTGAAATGTCTTGTCTTCAGGATACTCAGTCTGTTGTTGGGGGCAGACATGGAGCGGGGCTGAGAAGATGCGAACAAATGCGCCAATTTAAAAGCGATCGCCCATATCTTTAACGCCGTTGAGCAGCATCAGCAATCCGGCGATGAGGATCACGGCGGCAATGCCACCCAGCACTGCATCTAACCCAGGGGTTGCGTCCATTTCCATTGGCCCTTCCCAGTACAATCAGTTTTCAATGTACTTGAAATACGGACGACAGCGGCCCTGGTTAACCGATGCAAAGCGATATCATCCACACCGTCACCTCTTCAGAGGAATCGATCGTGCTGTTTGAGATAACGGCGCGGGGGCAGGTACGATCGCCCAAGCCCCATCCCCAGGAATTGGCGACCAAATCGGCTCAAGCCTTGGTGCAGGCGATGGGCATCATTCAAGCCCTGGCGAACCGCACGACAGAAACGATCCAGCGCCTTCCCCAAAAGCCCTCGGAGTTTGAGCTGAGCTTTGGGATCAAGATCGATGCCGATGCCGGGGCGATCGTGGCGCGGGGCAATGAGGAGGGCAACCTGCACATCAAGCTAGTTTGGAAGGATGATCCCGCCTCTGCTCGGACGGAAGGTGAGTGATGGGACGCCGTAGGATTGGGCCAATGCGAGGGACGCGATCGCGCGTCACAATGACCGTCATCAGAGTGCTCACTCTGCGATGCTGGAGTTGTGTTTTCTAGGAGTAAAGGGCGATGAGCGCAACGATTCTCAAATTTTCATCGGAGGACTGTGGCATTTGCCACAAAATGTCCTTCTACGATCGCAAGGTTGCGGAGGAACTTGGCCTTGGGTTCGTGGATATCAAAATGCAGGACACCGCCACCTATCGCCAATACCGCCAGATTCTGTTGACCCAATATCCTGACAAGGCAGAAATGGGCTGGCCGACCTATCTAATTTGTGAAAATCCCGAAGGCGAATTCAAAATTCTCGGCGAGGTCAAGGGCGGCCATCAAAAGGGGGAATTCCGCCAGCGACTCCAGGCGGTGTTAGCGGCGAGTTCTTAAGGATTGGCGGAGCCGGGACAGGGCTGGAGCGTCTGGCGAGAAGGATTCAGTCCTAATAGATTCTCCGATGGGTGGGTGGGGGCGATCGCGCTTAACCTCCGCTGAATCGCGGGTCGTTATTTTAGGGGTTGGGATGGTTGAGGCCAATGTCTACCGCTACTGAAGATGCACTATTCGACACGATCACAAATTTGGTGATGTGTCATTCCCCCAGTGGAGCCGAGCAGGAGATCAACGAAGTTTTGCTCGATCGCCTACAAGATCTGGGAGTCGAGCATTGGCAAGATGAAGCCGACAACATCATCGCCAAAATTCCGGGCAAGACCGAAGCCGGCGCGATCGCCATCACCGCCCACAAGGATGAAATTGGCGGCATCGTCAAAGCGGTGCGAGCCAGCGGGCGGGTGGACGTGCGCCGCCTGGGCGGAGCCTTTCCCTGGGTCTATGGCGAAGGGGCGGTTGACCTCCTGGGGGATCATCAGACAATTTCAGGGGTGCTGTCCTTTGGGTCGCGCCACGTCTCCCATGAGTCGCCCCAAAAGGTGCAGCAGGAGGGGAAGGCGGTCACCTGGGAAACGGCCTGGGTCGAAACCAAGCGATCGCCCGACGAACTTGCCGCAGCGGGCATTCGACCTGGGACGCGCATGATCGTCGGCAAACATCGCAAGCAGCCCATGCGCTTGGGGTCGTACATTGCCAGCTACACCCTCGATAACAAAGCCTCAATTGCCATTTTGCTGGCCCTTGCGACCCAAGTGCGCGACCCGGCCCATACCGTATACCTCGTGTTTTCCGCCAAAGAAGAGGTGGGCGCGATCGGGGCGCTCTATTTCAGCCAGCGCCAGCGGCTCAGCGCCCTGATTGCCCTAGAAATTTTTCCCCTCGCAGCAGAATATCCCATTGAGGATGGCCCGGTGCCGGTTTTGCTGGCCCAGGATGGCTATGGCCTCTACGACGAAGACCTAAACCGTCAACTTGCCCAGGCAGCGAGTCGGGCGGAAACGCCGATCCAAATCGCCGCGATTAGCGGGTTTGGCAGCGACGGCTCGATCACGATGAAGTTTGGCCATGTGCCGAAGGCGGCGTGTCTCAGCTTTCCGACGCAGAACACCCACGGCTACGAGATTGCTCACCTGGGTGCGATCGCGCGATGTGTCAATATTTTGACCCAGTACTGTAACGACCTGTGAAAGCCAAATCAGGGACTGAGGGCCGTTTTCTACAATGAAGGAGAGAACGGGGATCAAGGCGAGCAAAACTCCGCGATCGCTGACCCGTGCGCTCACCATCAGCGTTTGATTTAGTGTGCTGCGCACCTCGGCCCGTGTTCCATCCACCCACGCACAAGGGGAAATCCACATGGCTAAAACCGTTGCAGATGTGATGACCCGCGACCCCATCACCATCCACCCCGAGGCTTCCCTTCAAGATGCCATTCACCTCTTGGCCGAACATCGCATCAGCGGTCTACCCGTTGTAGATGACGCGGGCGAGCTAGTGGGCATCTTGTCCGAGTCAGATCTCATGTGGCAAGCCACCGGAGCCCCGCTGCCCGCTTACATCATGCTGTTAGATAGCGTGATTTACCTAAAAAATCCCGCCCGCTATACCGAGGAACTCCACAAAGCCCTGGGCCAAACGGTGCGCGAAGTCATGGGCGGTAAAAAGGTCGTCACCACCACGCCCGACACTTCGATACAGCATGCCGCGCAACTGATGCACGATCGCAAGGTGCATCGTCTGCCGGTGACCGCAGAGGGCCGCCTCGTCGGCATTTTGACCCGGGGCGACATTGTGCGCGCCATGGCCGATCACTATCGCGAAGAAGTCGTCACCACGCCCTAATTGCGAATCTACCGGGAGGGCTTTCGTTGATCCCCATCCATATTGGATAGTGGTAACAGTTGCGCTGTCATGAAGAATACGGAATGAGCCCCACCCCTGAACGTGTCAAACAACTGCTGGAGTCCGCTGACTTTGGCGATCGCCTCAAAGCTGTGAATCTCATTCGAGAGCTAGAACCCGCGATCGGCTTTGAGCTACTCAAAACGGCAGCGGCAGATAGCAACGTGCGGGTGCGCTACGCAGCGGTGAGCCAATTTACCACCCTGGGGCCACAGAATCGCACTGAGGCGGAAGCCTTGCTGCGTCAGGCGCTGATGACCGATCCTGAGCCAGATGTGCAGGCGGCGGCGGCGGACGCCTTAGGGGGCTTGCAGTGTACCGATGCCTTTGAGGATTTGCAATCGGTCTACCATGGCACGGAAGAGTGGCTGGTGAAGTTCAGCATCATTGCGGCATTGGGGGAACTGGGCGATCGCCGCGCCTTTGATCTGCTCCAGTCCGCCCTCGATTCCAGTAATGAACTGGTGGCCACCGCTGCGATCGGTTCCCTGGGAGAGCTCAAGGACGATCGCGCCATTCCCATTCTTTTGAAATATGTCGATGCCGATGATTGGCAAGTGCGCCATCGGGTTGTGCAAGCCCTGAGCCAATTTGACACCCCAGAGACAAAGGCCGCCCTCAAAACCCTCAGCCAAGATAGGGCGGCAGCGGTGGCGGAAACCGCAAAACATCACCTCGGGAACTAGGGGCCGTCCTCAATCTAATGCAGAGTGTCTATCACAGTTGGGGTACACCCCGTCGTATTGGTGTGAGAACGGGCGCAATAATCCCGTCTGGGCAAACGGTTCAACATCAATTCATGACGCGCCCTAGAGCCTAATTAGGCTGACTTTGCCCCGAGGTCGGGGTTCAGGCTTCACGGGAGAAGGAATACGGGCCACGGCAAGCCGTGAATCTAAAGCCATGAATCGTGAACCGTTCCGGGCCTCATCACTGTGGCGAAATTTAGGGACGCTCATCCACTGCAACTGCCCATGGCCTCGGTTGGGATGACCACGGTCGCCCCAACGCAACCGCAGCAAATCCATCCTGCCACGGTCAGATCTCTATCCGCAGGAGGAGTTTGGTATAATGAGAAAACATCAACGAACGACCTTTTTACGTTGCGGGCAGGCTCTTTCTGTTCAACTCTGTGAACTCAACGCTAGGCGGTGGCCCGCAATTCGCTTATCGACACCTTTTTGACGTGTGTTCCCAACGTGGTTGGCGGTGTTCTCGGTTTTGCATCACTGCATCTTAAGCGAGCACGAATCTTAGTCCATTAGGAGACATGTGGTGGTAGCGCTTTCTCCTCCCCCTCTAGAACATCGGTGGGGCAGCCTGAGCTTTGTTTCAACCCTATATCTCTGTCCGATTTTGGATTGTTTGCTGTCCAACGTTCCCCGGCGCTGGCGTGCAGAGCTCCGGCTTGGCCTCCAAGAAGCCTTGGTCAATGCTGTCAAGCACGGCAATCGGCTAGACCCCAATAAGGTGATTGCGGTTCGATACACCGCGATCGCGGGCAAGTATTGGTGGGTTATCGCCGACGAAGGCAATGGGTTTGACTTTACCCATCGCTGCCAAGTGCCCTGCATTGATGAAAGAGGTTACCCTGACCTCGGGGATTGTGGACGCGGGCTCCATATCTTACATCAGATTTTTGATGAAGTGCATTGGGCCAACGATGGCCGCGAATTGCACCTCTGCAAGCAAATGAGCCGCTGGTCGCGATTGCCGCTGGTCAGCTAGCAAATCCCGACCCTATCCCGACCCTTATAATGCATAAGCTTCTGGCTTTGGGGTGGGGCTCATCCTTTTTCCGTGGCGCGTGGCGCACCGGGCTGTTTGCGGTGGCCGTGGGTGGGGCACGGCGGGGCAGATAGGCTGCGATCGAGCCAGCCGATAGCCTGCTTGAGGCGCGCTTCGGCCTCTTCAGGACTGCCCGACAGCAGATACACCAGCGCTGCGCCGATCTGTTCTTGGGCGCGCACGGTGCGATCGCGATTCAGACGGTGCCAGTCCTTGGGCTGGATGGCGAGCCGCTGGGCCAGCGCTTGGGCCAGTTCCAAGTCGCTGAGGTCATCGAGATGCGATCGCGCAGAAGATTGAGCGGCGGAAGTCATAAACCATGCTCCCCAGTATGATAGGCGCTACAGTTACTCTCTATTGTGTACATGAATCGCCGTCGTTTGTGGATTTCCAAGTGGGGATCGAGGCGTACTCGCCAGCGCTGGCGGAGCCGGGGATCGGTGCCGCTGTCCTCTGCACAGTCCTTGCAGGAGTTTGATCACCAGCTTCAGGAGTTGGAGGGCGCGATCGCGACGTTGCGCCAGCGGTTTGAGCAGGTGCGCAGCACCCGCCTCCAGCAGGCGGACCTTCGACACCGACTAGAACAACCTGACCTGCCGACGGGGGATAGAAAAGCGCTGGAGCAGCAGCTTGAGGACTTGGAGGTGGCGCTGGAAAATTCGGTCTTGTCGTGGCGATCGCTCCAGGAACCCTTTTGGCAGGCCATTCGCTTCGGGGGGCTGGGCATTGTTATAGGCTGGATATTGAAAAGTTTTGTGAATGGCGGCTAACCCCGCGATCGCAGCCAATTCGCGTTTCGGCTTCTCTTGCCCACACACTCCTCCATTACGTCTTCAGAGCAGTATGACCACACGATCCATCAAGGACCTCCTGCAAAACGGCCAATTGGGTGACGCTGTGACCCTCAATGGCTGGGTGCGCACCAAGCGCGACCAAAAGACCTTCAGCTTCATCAATGTGAATGATGGCTCCACAATGAGGGGGATTCAGGTCGTCGCACAGGGAGACGCGATCGCGGACTATGACGCCGTGATGAAGCGCCTCAACACCGGGGCGGCGGTGCAGATCGAAGGGACGCTGGTGGAGTCGCCCGCCAAGGGGCAGCAGGTCGAGGTGCAGGCCACGGGGATCATCATTTTGGGTGAAGCGGATGACACCTATCCGCTACAAAAGAAGCGTCACTCCTTTGAGTTTTTGCGGACGATCGGGCATTTGCGATCGCGCACCAATACCCTCGGCGCGGTCTTTCGGGTGCGCAACGCCTGCGCCCAAGCCATCCATCAGTTCTTCCAAGAGCGCAGGTTTCTGTGGATGCACACCCCGATTTTGACCGCCAGCGACTGCGAAGGCGCGGGGGAAATGTTCACCGTCACCAGCCTGAATCTCAACCAGCTTCCTCGCACGGAAGACAACGCCGTTGATTTTAGCAAAGACTTCTTTGGCAAGCCTGCCTATCTCACCGTCAGCGGCCAGCTTGAGGCCGAGATCATGGCGATGGCATTTACGAATGTATATACCTTTGGCCCCACTTTCCGGGCGGAGAATTCCAACACCTCGCGCCACCTCGCAGAATTTTGGATGGTGGAGCCCGAGATGGCCTTCTGCAACCTCATCGGCAACATGGACTTAGCAGAAGACTTTTTGAAATACGTCTTTCGCGTTGTGCTTGACCAATGCGCTGAAGACATGACGTTTTTTAACGATCGCATCGACAACACCGTCCTAGCGACTGCGGAAAACATCATCAACAACCAGTTTGAGCGCATGACCTACACCGAGGCGGTGGCGCTGCTCGAAAAATCTGGGCAGTCCTTCGAGTTTCCGGTGGCGTGGGGCGTCGATCTTCAGTCAGAGCACGAGCGGTATTTGGCGGAGGTGCACTGCAAAAAGCCCGTCATCGTGACGGACTACCCGGTGGGAATCAAGGCATTCTACATGCGCTTGAACGAGGACGAGAAAACCGTGGCGGCGATGGATGTGCTCGCGCCAAAGGTGGGCGAAATTATCGGCGGCTCCCAGCGGGAAGAGCGCCTGGAGGTGCTGGAGCGCCGCATTACTGCCGCTGGGCTGCCCAAGGAAGATTACTGGTGGTATTTGGATCTGCGGCGATATGGCACGGTGCCCCACGCGGGTTTTGGGCTTGGGTTTGAGCGCCTGGTGCAGTTCATGACGGGGATGACTAACATTCGAGATGTGATCCCCTTTCCTCGGACGCCGGACAACATTGAGTTCTAGGGCTGATCTTCCAGGTTTGAGCTGGGTTGCGGGTTTGGGCCGGGTGGTGTGACATTGGCAGCGATCGCTGAGGCAGCCAGGGCAGCTCGGGCGTTGCGTCGCCATAGGGCAGGCTTGATGCGCCGCAGGGCCGAGGCAGGGAACCGGGCGTTCCACTCGGCTTCAGTGAGGTTGGCAAGGTCTTGCAGCCGGGGGGCGAGGTTCTGGGAATAGGGCTGAAAGTCTTCGACGGTGGTGGGTTGGGCAAAGCGTTGATTCCACGGGCAGACATCCTGACAGATGTCGCAGCCCGCGACCCAGCCGTTGAGGTTTTGGACGATCGCGGCGGGGATCTGCTCGGCGCGATTTTCAATGGTGTGGTACGCGATGCAGCGATTGGCATCCACCACAGCGGGGGCCGCGATCGCGCCCGTGGGGCACGCCTCAATGCAGCGGGTGCAGGTGCCGCAGTGGGCGGTGTGGGGACGGTCGGGCTCAAGGTCGAGATTCGTGAGAATTTCCCCCAAAAACACCCAAGATCCGTACTGTCGGGTAATCAGGTTGCCGTTTTTGGCGATCCAGCCCAGGCCAGCCTGCTGCGCCCAAAATTTGTCGGAAACCGGGCCAGTATCGACGTAGGCGCGGGCTTCGAGGGTGGGCACCTGCGATCGCAACCAGTCGAGCAAGGCCTTGAGCTTCTTACCCATGACGCGGTGATAGTCGCGGCCCCAGCCATAACGGGAGATTTTGCCCACTGCCGGATCCGTGGAATGGGCGTGGGGCGTGTAGTAGTTCAGCGCAACGCAGATCAGCGATCGCGCCGTTGGCATTACCGCGCGGATATCCTGTCGCTTGGGGTTAGCCATCCATCCCATCTCGGCCTGATATCCCTGAGCAAGCCAGCGGTTCAGCGCGGCCCGCTGATCGGCCTCAGCGGTTGAGTCCGGAACAGTGCGAGCAATCCCCACCCCATGAAAGCCGAGGTGTTGGGCCTGGGCCTTGATCTGAGCAGCGGTGATGGGCGGCTCGGGGGCAGGGAAATGGGGGCTGCTCACAACATCATCCTCGTGTTCTGTCAGGAAAATTTTGACGGGTCGAAGACGCTCAAAATTGAACGCGGCCAGGGTCTTAGAGTCCCGTCTCCTTGGGGTCATTCTCGATTCGGAGAATGACCCAAGCTGTCCTCGCGATTCTTAAGGAAAACTCTGCTTCTCAGCGATCGCAGAGGGCAAGCGTATGATCACACTATAAAAAACGGTTCCCTTACCTTCGCCCTCGCATGTTCAAGCCCCGCTCCCTTCGATTTTGGATTTTGTTGAGCCTTGGCGCGATCGCGACGTGGCTAATCGCGACCTCCATGCCAGTCGGAGGATGGCGAAGTTTCGCCCAATCCCCAGAGTCGGGCACTGCCGCTGAGCAAAGCAGTTCGTCCAAGCCGAGTAATGGCCTGCGTCCCCTCGCGGAGGTAACGCGTGACCTAACCCGAGAGGATGGGCTGTTTACGACCTATCGCGATCGCGATACCAATAAAGCTTTTCTGGCCTTACAACCCAACCAGCTCAACCGCAACTTCTTGCTCATTGCCACCCTGGAGTCTGGCGTTGGCGAAGCCGGGCTGTTTCGGGGATGGCCCGTGAATGATCTGGTATTTCAGTTTCAGGAAGCACCGGGCGATCGCCTGCAAATTGTAGTACCCAACCTATACATACGCACCCCACGCGGCCCCGGTTGGCAGCAACGCCTCCGCGACACCTCCTTCAGCGATTCCGTGATTTACGCCGTGCCCCTAGTCAGCAAAGACGATGCTTCCGGCACGATGCTGATTGATTTGTCCAATTTGTTGATGGAGCGCGATTTGGCGAACACCTATGCATCCCTGATCGGAGTGCTGGGCAGCTATGCGCCAAATGCTGACTTGTCCTACCTTGATCAGGTTAGAGCCTATCCCAACAACCTCGAAGTTGGGGCCACGCTGACCTTCAGCGGTGGCGGCGCACCGACAGATCCCCTAGCTGGGCTGCTGGGGGCGAGCCTGCGGAGCCTGCCCGACCCTCGGGGGTTTCGCATTCGTCTGCGCTATAGCTTCTCAGCCTTGCCGACCCAGAACACCTACCAGCCCCGCCCCGCCGATGAGCGCGTCGGCTACTTTATCTCGGCCTATCGTGCCCCCTTTCAGGTTGGGCAGCCCGATCCCTTTGTGCGCTACATCAATCGATGGCATTTAGAAAAGCAAAACCCAGACGCGGCAGTATCTCCCCCCAAGGAACCCATCGTGTTTTGGATTGAGAACACCGTGCCGCCGGAATATCGCGACGCGATCGCCCAGGGCACGCTGATGTGGAATGAGGCCTTTGAAAAGGCAGGCTTTCAAAACGCGATCGAAGTGCGCCAAATGCCCGACAATGCCGACTGGGATCCCGCCGATGTGCGCTACAACGTGATTCGCTGGTCAGACTCCCTCAGCCCTTGGGCGATCGGCCTTGGCCCCTCCCGCGTGAACCCGCTCACAGGGCAAATCCTAGACGCCGATATCATTTTGGATGCCAACACCATTCGCTACTTGCAGCAGCAATATCAAACCCGTGGCCTAGAGGCCATGCCCGAAGCAGAGCAGTTTCTCCAGTTTTGTGGACAGCGATCGCAGCAGTGGTATCTGCAATGGTTGACCCTTCAAACCTTTGGCGAAGCCGGGCTCGACCCCAACCGCCGCGCCCAAACCCCGCCCCAAACC
>JACYME010000116.1 GCA_015272155.1 Leptolyngbyaceae cyanobacterium T60_A2020_046 | reverse complement strand
GATCGGCGGCAACCGCGTTTCCCTCGCCGTGGAATAATCTGAAGGTTTATCCCAGCCTCTTGAAACAGCGACGCTGGTCGTCCTTTGCGGATACTAAATTAGCTATTCATAGTGATTCTAATTAAGAATGAGGATTAGGTTAGTCTCAGGCGCATCGATAATTCGCGACGACCTCATCCAGGGTCGTGCCCTCGGGAGCATAGGCCAAAATCTTCTTCAAAGCGGCAAAATCATGCTCAATTTTGTTGAAATCGGGGGAATAGGGTGGCAGGAATCGCACCTCATGCCTAGCGGCGGCAGCAATCGCCTTAACGTGCTCAGGACGATGAAAGCGGGCATTGTCCAAAATCAGCACTGAGTGTGGTGGCAAGAGGGGGCAAAGATGCTCCCGTAGCCAGGTTGCAAACACGATGGCTGTAATACTACCCAGGATCAGCATCGGCGCTAAGAATTCCTCGGGATTGCGGGCTGCCAAGAGATGTTGACGGGGACGTCGTTGACTGGAGCGTTCCCCGGAGACTTGCTGTCCTCGGGGAGCCCAAGCAAACACAGTGGGATAGTCCTGCTCAAACCCACTTTTGTCAAGATAGATAATGGCATTGTGACCCCGTTCTTGGAGGAATTGACGCAAACGGGCTAAGAAGACCTGCCGTTGCCGAGGGTCACGTTGACGGTAGCGGAACTGGTTTTTTAATAGGGATGCTATGGCGCTTGAGGGCATGGCCAATGGCACTGGGATGCACCCCAAAGACCTTAGCTCGGTTCTTTAAGCGAGCCTCAGGCTCATCGCGGACGTGTTGCCGCAGAGCCTCGGGGTCAAGCTTACGACGACGTTGAGGGATCACGGTTCGCTCTAGGGACGGCCGCTGCCGCCAACGGTAAATGGTGGCCGCACTGACTTGAAAAAGCTCTGCGGTTTCCTCCACCGAGTGGCCTTGATTGACTCGTTCGATGACCCGTTGACGGAGATCTAAACTGTATGCCATTGATTCTCACTCTTATCTAGAAACACTAGAGATTGCGAGCAACGGCAGCAAAACAGAAAACGGAGCGTAAGAACATCAGTGTCTCGCTCTGTTTTGGTGTGGATCATCGCTGCACAATCGTGTTGCTGTTGAGTCCGCGATCGCTGGTTGTACTGGGATGGGGTCAAGGCACTAGGCCGGAACCTGCCTCGCTTTGTCGCGCGGCGTGGGCCAGAAGCGAATGGGGATCGATCGCGAGGTGTTCGCTGAGCTTCATCAACGGCTTGAGGAGCCGCACCGCATTCGCCGGATTGTGGGTATGGAGGTACGCGATCCAGCGATCGCAGTATTGCCAGTACAGTTCTTGGGCGCGATCGAGGGGATGGTGCATGCCCAGGGGATGGCGGAGCTGAATCAAGCGACACAGCCATTCCACATCCTCAACCAAGCTGTCGGGCTGGGGAGTATTGAGGATGTGCCACAGCGATCGCCGAATCAACGCCTCCAAAATGCGATCGCCCTCCGGTAAAGACAACCGACAGTGAAACTGGCTAGCCTCGTGGGCTAGGGCTTCGAGTTCGCTGAGGGCAGCCATGCCCTTTTGCAACGGCGTTGTGTGAGGATCACTGGTGTCGTGGTCGAGCGATCGCAGGGCCTCAATCACGCGATGGCCGATCGCCACCTCCGCCGCCACCTGCAACTCTTGGGGCACCGCAATGCCATCGCGATGGAACGCCTTCAGCAGGCCATAATTGTCACGATAGACCTGGCTGTAGAGTTGATCGAGGCGTTGCAGGGTTTCATTGCTGAGCAGCCGCATAATGCGGTGGCGCTCCTCGGCAAAGAGATTCAGGAGGCTGTAAGCGCGATCGCCAAAGGTTTGGTTAATCGCCAAAATCACCTGGGCGGCGCTGGCGTGGGCTAGGGCGTCGAAGACTGCCGTCTTCGACGCTTCGTAGTCGAGGCGACGGCGGAAGCTCTGCACACAGCAATGAAAATCCCAGCCGCCGAGGTGCAGCACCGCAAAACTCAGCTCACTGCGATCGCGCGTCACCGTCGAATCAATTTCCAACCGTCCCACCGCGAGGCTCAATGGCCCCATGCGCTGCACCTGATAATCTTGCTGGCGCACGGTGTAGCAATAGAGGCGTTGCTCGCGGTGATAGGGCGTAAACAGCGAACTCATGGCATAGTGGGCCGCCACCTGATCGAGGCTGACCTGGGACGGACTCACCAACTGTCGGTAAACCCCGGCCCCCGTGCCAAACTGCGCCACATTGCTCGGAGCCGCTTCCAGCCGCTGGATAAAGTCTGGCTCCAGCACAACCCCGGCCACTTCGCCCGCCAGCTCGATCGCCCGGGCGGCATAGCGCAGAATCTGCGTGCCCTCAGGACGAGAGATTTCTTCAAAGAACCAGCCACAACTGGTGTACATCAGCAGCGTATGAAACTGCATTTCCAGCAGGCGCAGGGCTTTCACCTGTTCATCATGGGTGAGGGGATGCCGCTGGTGCTGGGCAAAAAACCGCTCACAGCGGGCATCGCTGCGATCGCCCACGACCTCCACATAGGCATCCCGCGCCGCCCAGGGATCCTTTAGCAGCGGTGCCGCATGGCTTTCGTACACCTCCGCGAGCTGATCCCGCAGCCAGTCGAGGGTATCCCGTAGGGGACGCCGCCAGCGCTGGTGCCATTCGCCACCGCCGCCACAGCCACAGTCGTCCTGCCAGCGATCGACCCCGTGGGCACAGCTCCAAGCGGTGACGGGTTTGAGCACCACTTCCCAAGCGGGCGGATGACAGGCGAGATAGTGGGCAAAGTTAGTGACAAACCAGCCGCGATTGCGGAATTCCTGGGTAACGGCATAGGCCAGGGTTTTCTCAGCACCGCCGCGATGGTGCCCAAAGGTTTCGCCATCAGTCGCCACGGCAATGAGTTGGGAATCGCGATGATCCCCACGAACGGCTTGGCCCAACCGCCCCGCAAAATGCTGAGACGAACTCAACACATCGTTGAAGCCCATGTCGCGAGAAATCGGGCCATCGTAGAAAAAGAGGTCAATGTAGCGCAGGCGGCCGTCCGCATTTTCACTGGGTAAGAAGCAGCGATAGGGGCGGGTGGGATCAATCTGGCTGCCGCCCACCTCAAACCATTCCACATCAGGCCCATCCGCCGTGGGGATTGGACGACACCGCTGGGCTTGGGAAGGGGCCAAAATGGTGAAGCGAAAGCCCTCATCTACCAAGGCTTCCAGGGTGGGATAGTCTACGCCCGTTTCGGCCAGCCAGATGCCCTCTGGCTCCCGCCCAAAGCGGGCCACAAAGTCTGCCTTGCCCCACCGAATCTGGGTGCGTTTGTCGCGGGCGCTGGCCAGGGGCAGGATGATGTGGTTGTACACCTGGGCGATCGCGTTGCCGTGGCCATCGAGCCGCGCGCAGCTCTCGCGATCGGCCTCTAGGATGCGCTGATAGGCTTCGGGATCATGCTGTTCGAGCCAGCGCATCAGCGTCGGGCCAATGTTGAAGCTGATGTACGAAAAGTTATTCACCACGTCGAGCACGTGGCCGCGATCGTCCAGCACACGGGCAAAGGCATTCGGGCGATAGCACTCGTAGTGAATGCGCTCGTTCCAGTCATGGAAGGGAGCCGCTCCGGGCTG
>JACYME010000218.1 GCA_015272155.1 Leptolyngbyaceae cyanobacterium T60_A2020_046 | reverse complement strand
CGCATTGTCCATGATTCTCTGCGCCTTACCCTCAAGGGCGAATCCATGCGCAAACTCACCAGTTCCCTCAATTCACCCGCTGACCTGCCGCAGGAGACCCCGGCTATGACCTAATTGTCGTTTTAGTATTCTCACGATTTATCCGCAGACGGCATAATGAATTTGACCTGCCCATCTATGCCGTTTTTCCCTCATCCTCTGAGGGGGTGCCGAAGTTGATGCAACTGGGTGCCGAAGTTATGCAAATAAGTAGGCCACAGCCTCTGATTAAAAATCCCGTCCAGCGTAGTACATCGCGCTGAACGGGACGCATGGTTTCTGTAAATTAGTGCCTTCGGGCCTTATTCGGCAGATTCATCTTCAGATGCAGAGCCGCCATCCTCATCTGGGGTTGAAGCACCCTCCGCAGGAGCGGTATCTAGCCCGGCAGCCAGTTGACGAACCTGATCCTTATATTGAGGCGGCGCAAGCTCCCCAGCCTGCTGGAAGATGCGCGAGGCCTCTCCGGTACGCCCCATATCGCGCAGGACTAGAGCCTTTGCCAGCAAAGGGCGAAAATCTTCGGTGTTATTTGCGATCGCCTCGTCATAGAGCTGAATCGCATCATCAAACCGCTCTTGGGTGACGTACACCTCCGCCAGCAATAGCCGCACCGACACCACATCCACCGCCCCTGGAGTCACCTCATTCTGCTGAGGCGCGCTTTGCAGCGCATCTTGCAACAGGCCAACCGCCGCCTGGGGTCGATCTTGCTCAAGTAGCAGTGCTACCAAGCCTTGCAATGCTTTCATATTGCCGGGTTGTTGAGTCAGCACGGCGCGGTAAGTTTGTGCCGCCTCATCTAAGTTGCCGAGGGACTGATGCGTTTGGCCCAGCAGAATCTGATATTCAGGCACTGAGGGATTCAGCTCAGCCAGCTTTTTGAGTGGCTCCAAAACCCCTTGCAAATCCCCAAGCTGAATACGGGTTTCAACCAAGCCGATGATGGCCGTCTGGTTATCGGGTTCTCGTTCGAGCACGAGTTCGTAGCCTCGGGCCCGAGCTTCAAGCTCGGCCTGGGGATCAGTGGCCTCTGGCGTGCTGCCCGGTGCGCTCGCTGCGCCGGGGCGATCGCCCCAGCCTGCAAAGATAGGAATGATGGAAATTGCAAGGAAGGCTCCAATTGCCACCACGAGAACACTGATCACTAACCAGCGATTGCGTTTTGCAGCCACGGCATCATCGTAAAAAATCAACGTGCCCATCTTAACGCTTCGCCGGAATCCTCGCGCTGCCCACCACGGATCAGCCTTCCCCTCAGCGGAAAGGGCTCTTCGCCAGTCAGCGCGATCGCCTCAGCCCGCTTAACCCCAGAGAAGTAATCAGTAGTTATAAAAAGAAGCCGTCTATATCGTAGGTGCAATCGCTGCCATGCTCCTTCCCCAAAGCAGCGGCCCCCGTGGGGGAATCTGGATGGGCAGCACAGGATGCAAAACTGGCTGCAACGTCCCATGAAATCCACTGAAATCCATAGAGAGCGCAACCTAGCACGCAGAAAACAGTTCGGATTTTTGTGCAGGGTTCTTGGAAAGAAGTAAAGATGCGCGGCTCAACTGGGCGCAGCCCTATAAAGTTGGGCAAACTGCCCATACAGCCCAAAAAGCCCGAACAAAACGGGTTAGCGTGGAAGGGTGCGGTGCTACCCTTATGGGACAAGTCGCTCCGGCGTGGGGTACATCCAATGTGTTGCGGTTCAGGAGGTCGAACGTTATGAGTGCTGCTGATAATCAACTGCCGAAATCTTCTGCCCAGTCAGCAGAGCAGCCTACCTCAGGGGCTGCCCAGCGTCCCACCCTAGTGCAACCTCCTAAGCGTCCGGTGAAGCCTGTGGCAGAGCCAACGTCTCCGGCCCCTGCCAAAAAGCCTGCTGACGCGATCGCGCCCCCGGTTGCAACCCCTGCCGAGATCACCGAAGAACTTTCCCCAGCCCTGGCCAAACCTCAGCCCATTTCGCCACCCAGCGAACCCATGCAATATCGCGCGATTGGGTTAGTGCGTGGCACCTACCAGCCACAAGAAGAACAACTGAATCGCGGCAAGCTCACCACGGAAGACGGAACCGAAATCGATGCCGTGTTGTTGGGGCGCATCACCAGCCTTGTGAAAAAGCACCTTGACCTTGAAGCGTCCCACCTTTGGGTGGTTTATCCTCGCACGAGACAGGACGAAAAGGATGGCAGCTTTGACCTGCACCTGCAAATCGTAGGCGTATGGGAGCCAGAAACCCTCGGCCTACCAGGTGAAGAACCGGCCAATTCCGAAGCTTCTGAAGCAGGGGACGAACATCCCGACGAATTAGAACCTGTGGCCGATCAGACATCCCCCACTGAGGCAGGCAGCGATATTCCTGACAACTATTTTTCAGTGCGGGGTGAGGTCATCAAGGCCGATGAAGAAGATGGGCACGTGATTATCAAGATTTTGCAGGGCGTCAAGCGGAATCCAGAGGCCCAGAAATCTTTTCGGGTGCATGTGACGGGCAAAATTACTGGCAAAACCGTCGGCTATTTCTGGGAAATGGATGTCGAGCGCCAAGATAAGTTGTTGGTGTTACGTGAAGGCCGACCCATTGGCGTTGTGCCGCCGAAGAAGAAAAAACCTCGCAAGGGAGGCATGGGAAATCGTCGTCCCCAAGGTGGGCCGCGTCGGCGATCGGACAATGCGCCCCCAGTGAAGTCTAAGCCCCGGATTCGGCCCACCTCTCCAGTGCGCTCAAACCCGCTTTAGTGGATTGCTGCGCACCCTACACCGCTTATTCCTGAATCCCAAACCCCGAGGGCGATCGCCCTCGGGATTTTTGATGGCAGCCTGCCCCCACTTGACAACGCGCATACAGTTTGACCCATCGCCAGGGTTTGAATTCAGGGCATTTTGGTAAAATCCAACCAAAACCTCGGGATAAAGTGTTGAATATCTCCCGCAGACGGTTAAAGAGATCTGATGGAGATGCGTTCCAGTTGGGCAACGCTCACCCCCAATCGAGAGCCTGTCAAGGGTGTTGCCCCTGACTGCCTGACACAAGTGCCTCAAAGCATTGATATTCAGTTGTTTCACATCTGGAGCTGGAATCTCGAACTCTAGGGCTGAAAGCCTTGGGTTAGAGTCCTTTTGCGTATAGACTCTCAACGAAAAATCAAGGATTTCCAGAGATGTGTAAGGTAACCAGGTGTTGCCCTCACCTAAAATCCCTTTCCTGTTTTAGGAAAGGGACTTTTAATTCAGGCTTACCTTCTCCTGTTTTCCTCAGGCTGCTGCCCCTTCTCTCCCCTTGCATCACCCGTTTTTTCTACTCCATTTGAGCTTGATCACGAGCAATTCCTGCCCCCTAATCCTCCCCATCATAAATGGATAAACCCCGATGGCAATTCCCCTTGATGCTTTCCAAATTCGTTCCGGTTCTGTATTGCGGTCAGATATTTGCGTTGTGGGTGCCGGTGCTGTCGGCATTGCGATCGCCCGTGAATTTGCCGAAATCTCTCATCAAGTCTTACTTTTAGAAAGTAGTGACTTCCAGCCCGATGCGCTCACCCAATCTTTGCACGACGTGGAAAACATTGGCCACCCCCTCCGCATGGATACGGGATATAGCGATTTTCATAATTACGAGACACAGTAGCAGCAATGAATAAACCAGTTTTTGATGTCAGTTTCAGAAGCC
>JACYME010000191.1 GCA_015272155.1 Leptolyngbyaceae cyanobacterium T60_A2020_046 | reverse complement strand
CGCCCGCGATCGCTGCCATAGCGCGGCGTGTCATAGTCCCAAGCGTCGTCATCCCAGGCGGGGCGACGGCTCCAACTGTCTTCGTAGCGGGGGGCGCGATCGTCCCCACCCCCAAAGGTGCGGCGCAGGGTACCCCCAATTTGCCCGAGGAGATCACCCTCAGGCTCCGCATCTTCATACATGTAGGCTTCACGGTTGAGTTCGTAGACCTCATCCTGAAGCTCTGTTTGGGTGATATCGATGCCCCGTTCGTCGCCCTGCTCTAGGCATTCCCGCAATTCTTGAATGAGGCGTTCAATGCGGCGGCGGCGATCGCGGGCAAACTGCATCCCAAAGTCCAGCACCACCTCGCGCAGCACACGCTCGGCTTGGTAGGTTAGCGCCTCGGCGCGATTGCGTTTTTCCACCCGTTCGCGCTTAAGGCGATCGATTTCCGCAAACTCATCGGCCTCCGCAATCATGCGCTGCACTTCCGTCTCTGCCAGGGTAGACGAGTCTTGAATCGTCAAGCTCTGCTCTCGCCCGGTGGTGCGATCCATCGCGGAGACTTGCAGGATTCCGTTGGCGTCGATGTCAAAGGATACCTGCACCTGGGGCACACCGCGCGGCGCGGGGGGAATGCCCATCAGCTTGAAGCGGCCCAGGGATTTGTTATCCGTCGCCATCTCCCGCTCGCCCTGGAGGACGTGCACCTCCACCATCGTCTGATTATTTTCAGAGGTGGAGAAAATATCTGACCGCCGCACCGGAATCGTCGTGTTGCGCGGAATCACCCGCTTCATGACGCCGCCGATGGTCTCCAACCCTAAGGACAGCGGCGTCACATCCAGCAGCAAAATATCCTGCACCTCTTGATTGAGGATGCCCGCCTGAATCGCCGCGCCGACGGCAACCACCTCATCGGGGTTCACATTTTGGCTGGGTTCGCGCCGAATCAGCGATCGCACCAAATCCTGCACCATCGGCATTCGGCTTGCCCCACCCACCAGCACCACCTCATCAATTTGGTCGGGGGTGAGGTCGGCATCATTCAGCGCTTGCTTGAGGGGGCCGCGCAAACGACTGAGCAAATCCCCACAGATGCCTTCAAACTGCGATCGGCTGAGGCGGGTTTCCAAATGCTTGGGGCCATCTTCGGTCACGGTGATAAAGGGTAGGTTAATTTCCGTGGTCGCGACGCCCGACAGCTCAATCTTGGCCTTTTCCGCCGCTTCTGTGAGCCGTTGGAGGGACTGCCGTTCGCGGCGCAGATCAATGCCCTCGGCTTCTAAAAATTGCTCGGCAAGCCAATCTACAATTTTGCGATCGAAGTCAGCCCCACCAAGCTGCGTATCCCCCGCCGTCGATCGCACCTCAAATACACCATCGCCCACATCCAGCACCGACACGTCGAAGGTGCCACCCCCCAGGTCAAACACCAGCACCGTCTGGTGAGATTGCTGATCTAGCCCGTAGGCCAAGGCTGCCGCCGTGGGCTCGTTGAGAATCCGCTTGACCTCCAACCCGGCAATGCGTCCGGCATTGCGGGTCGCCTGCCGCTGGGCATCGTTAAAGTATGCCGGTACGGTAATCACCGCTCCGGTCACCGGCTGGCCCAAATATCGGCTCGCTTCATCGGCCAACTTGCGGAGGATCATCGCCGAAATTTCCTCCGGGGCAAATTCTTTCTCCAGACGCGGGCATTTGATGCGCACGTTGCCGTTATCATCCCGGCGAATGGTGTAGGGCACCCGCTTGGAATCGGGGGTGAGTTCGGCATATTTGCGCCCGATGTAGCGCTTGACGCCGTAGAAGGTATTTTGGGGGTTCAAAACCGTTTGGCGGCGGGCCATCTGCCCAATCAACCGCTCCCCATCTTTGCTGAAAGCGACCACGGACGGGGTCGTCCGCATGCCTTCGGCATTGGCAATGACGACGGGTTTTCCGCCTTCCATTACAGAGACGACTGAATTGGTTGTCCCTAAGTCAATGCCAACGACCTTGCCCATGCGTTTGGTGTCTCCTCTTGTGCTGCTGCGCGAGTGTGGGTTCCCGAGTGGGTCGTGTTTGCGCGAGAGATGCGTTAGTGCTCTATCAGCCTGCGATCGCGGCGTTGGGTTGCGCTGTGTTAAACACAACAAACTATGAAGTTTGGCATTCCCAAGGGGGTGAGCAATCCGGCGCGATCGCGCTGAATCTGGCACAGGCCATCTCGCTCGCGCATCATCCAGGTTTCCTCAAATATATACATAGTAGTCGGTTGTCTCCGTTGTCTGGGGATGAAATCCCACCCTTGGGCATTCCTCCGGTTGCGCGATGGCGCTGAGCTGCCCCCAAGAAACTCCAGGAGAACTCTATCCAAGGCGAAACCAATTCGATAGTATGGATAAGACGCGGATGTGGCGGAATTGGTAGACGCGCTAGATTTAGGTTCTAGTGCCCTCGTGGCGTGAAGGTTCAAGTCCTTTCATCCGCATTGTAAGCTTGGCACAAGCGCTGTTTCTTAGGGAGACGGCGCTTGTGTTTTGGGCAAAGCGCGTCCTGAAACGAGGGGGCGCGATCGCGGCGACCAATTTTCAGAGGAAACTCAGACGCGACCGATACTATTGAGTAAGTTGTCAGGCCAGGGAGAATATGGTGCTGCTATCCAAAGGGTTTGAGGTCGAGATTTACACCGGGACGCCTCAGGGCCAGATTATTGGCTTTTCTGACAAAATCGTCGCCAATCTGCACGGCTTTGTGCGCGAACCCGACGCCCGCAACGTGGAATACACCACCGCACCGCTCCACCGCTACGAACAACTGCTCTGCGAACTGGTGCGGCCCCGACAAACCCTGCGCCACTATCTCCGCACCCTGGGGGACTATACCCTGGTGCCAGGCAGCACCCTCTCCTTGGGCGATAGCCATCAGTTCTATCGCTCTGACCCCCACAACCCCTATCACACCTTCATCGAGCAGACTTACCACACCACCGTGGTGACGGCGAGCATCCATATTAATGTGGGCATTTCTGATCCAGAAATGCTGATGCGGGCCTGTCGGCTCATCCGGCTCGAAGCGCCGCTTTATCTCGCGCTGACGGCTTCGTCCCCGTTCCTGGATGGCGCGGTGACGGGCTACCACTCCACGCGCTGGCAGGTTTTTCCAAAAACGCCCAAACAGGTGCCCCTCTTTGAAAGTCATGTCCACCATATTCAATGGATGGAGGCGCAGCTTGCCCAAGGGTCGATGCAGAACGTGCGGCACTTGTGGACTTCGGTGCGGCCTAATGGCGATCGCCGCCCCTATGCGCTGAATCGGCTTGAACTCAGAATTTGTGATTTAGTCATCAATCCGCTGCATTTGCTGTCGGTCACGGCGCTGCTGGAGGCGCGGCTGCTGCAATTGGCTCAGACTCCAGAACTGGATCCGCTGTTGAGCAGCCAGCTCCCGGCGGAAACTCGGGCGGAAGCGTTGGTAGAAATTACGGAGGAAAATGAGCGAGCCGTCGCCTGTCGCAGTCTGGATGCCGAGCTGCATCACTGGCAGGATGGCCGCGCGATCGTCGCCCGCGAGTGGATCTACAACCTGTATCAAACCCTGTGGCCCATTGCCCACCACCACGGATTTGGCTGCTTTTTGGCCCCGATCAAGTCAATTTTGACCAAGGGCAACGAGGCCCAGCAGTGGCTCGCCCAGCATGAGCAAGGCACCGCCATTGCAGACATCATGGCCCAGGCCATTCGCCAAGCTCAGGATCTTGACCAGGCCCTCGCCGAAGAGTTGTGCCTGCCTTGCATGGCGGATCAAGTCGCGGTGTGATTTGTCAACCGTGTGTGCGCCGGAGACCCGTCGTCTGCTCAAAAGAATAAAAAAGATCTATCGGTTGCGATCGCGAAATCCTGAACACCGTGTCCCTGGATACAGAATTTCCTTGTCCCGAACGAAAATGACAGGCTCATGGTCAAAGTTGTGCTGGTAAATCCCGAAATTCCGCCAAATACGGGCAATATTGCGCGAACCTGTGCTGCAACAGAGACGGAGCTGCATCTGGTGAAGCCCCTCGGCTTTGATCTCAGCGATCGCTACCTCAAACGAGCTGGGCTGGACTATTGGCCCCACGTTCAGCTCACCGTTCACGATTCCTGGGAGGCATTTTATGCAGGGGCGAGAGCGGCGGGGGGTCGCTTGCTCGGCTTTAGCACTTCAGGAGCGAGCAGTTATATAGACACTACTTACCAGCCCGACGACTGGCTCATCTTTGGCAAGGAAACCGAGGGGCTTTCAACGCCCCAGCTTCAACAGTGCGATCGCACCCTCTATATCCCGATGGCGCAGCCCGCTGTGCGCAGTCTCAATCTTTCGGTAAGTGTTGCAGTCGGGGTGTTTGAAGCCCTGCGCCAAACCCAACAACTGGTGGCATCGCCTCGGCCTCGAACCCTAAGCTAGGCGATCGCGATCGCCCCGAGTGTCGGCTTGCATCACCCAAAGGTAATGAATGATCTAGCATTCTGACAGCTTGAGGCAACAATTCTGATCGATTTGAAGTCACCTAAACCCAGCTTCTCACAGGGTTTCATGGTGTAGGAGCAGAGCCGAAAGCCGTTGGTTCTCTACGATACAAATCCAGGCTTTTAGCAATAAGAAATTCCTATCAAGTGAGCGATAGGAGATCAAAAGGCTGGGCATTCCTGTGGTTACTCAGATCTTGACGCAATTTCTGAAAAGCGATCTGAGATCTGCCCAAAACCTTGTCAGTGTTGCATCTCAGCCTTATTTGAGTGGTTCCAGTATTTGTACAAAATCCCCTCGCCATATTCAGGAAAGTCATGGGCGATCGCGCCTGACTAGGCGTTTTACAGCCCTCAAATTCGTCGCTTTCAACCCCGAATATTGGCTTTCGGGCCTCAAAAATTAAACGGATTGCTTTTTAAGTGAACTCGTGTAGACTTGCCTAAGTCAGATAGGCAATGTATCTTTACGTCTCAGAGTCAAACATCTCGTTTAGACCTGTGACCGTAAACAAGCTTCCGGCTTTTGCTCTGCTCAGCTCATTGGTGCTTGAACAGTGGAGCGGTAGCCAGGAAGTCGTCGAGCACTGGTTATGAGGAGGCTTTTTCCTTTGAAACCTGCATTTAATCAGGAGCACGCCCAAGAGGCGTCGAGTCTACAGTTGACTGCCACTGCCGAACAGGACAGTGGTAAGCAGATTAAGCAGGGTCGTAAGACCCGAACATCTGCGGCGATGCTTGGGTTAGCCCTGTCTGTGGGAGCGTCTGGAACGCTACTCGCCAGTGCAAGTGAGGCACTGGCGGTTGACCGTTCCCAAGTCGCAACATTTTCTACACTGGGCAAGTCTCCTAGAGTTTTGCCCTCCATTGGGTCAAGCCGCCCCAGCGGCGCATCGGCGACTTATCACACCGTTGCTGATGGGGAAACCCTTTGGGACATCGCAGCGGCTCATCGCGTCGATGTCGAGGAACTGCGCGAGGCGAACGGAATTGCCGAGGACATGGTGATTCGAGTCGGCCAGGTACTCAAGGTGCCGGCTAAGGCGCAGCCCCAAGCCACGAACTTAACCGTGGCAAGCCGTCTCCCTATGGCCCTTGAGGATCGCACCCCTCAGTTTTTCACCGCGACGCCTTCCGTCCAACGGAATCTTTCGCAGAATGCGCGTGAAGATGCCACCGTGGAAGACCTGAGCCAGGTTGCGATATTGGAAGCGGCGGAGTCGCCCCAGGAAGAAATCGTGCTGACGGATGAGCAGAGCATTACTGCTGGCGTCAAGCCTTCCCTTAGCCTTGAACAGCAATCCAAGGCGTTGGAGTCTGCTGTGACTGATGAAGCTGCGATTGAGCAGCGCGTCGCCCTTCGAGACTCTAGTAGCCCTTTCCAGTCCCGTGAAAAGCCGCGCGAAACCTACCAGGTTCGTCCGGGTGACACCATTTGGTCGATTGCTCGCCAGCAGGGCATTGCCCCCGCTGCGCTGATTGAGGCGAATGGGCTCGACTCGGCAGCACGGATTTTCCCCGGCAACACGCTCGTCCTGCCGAAGGCAGAATCTGCCCGCGATGGCGTAGAACTGACCGAGGATTCTGAAGCGCCGCTTCAGGTTGCCACCCTTGGGGAGTATCGCAGCCTCCGCAGCACGCCTTCTGAGGCCAGCAGCACGGAAACGGCTGATTCTGAAGATGCTCCCACTGCGATCGTGGCGGAAGAACCAGCGAGCCCCGCGGAGCAAGACCTATACGTTCAGAACCTGTTATCTAAGGTGCGGTCAAGTCAGGCAGCAGCTGAAACGGCAATCTCTGAAGATGCTGCGACGGTGGCAGGTTTACCCGCAGAGAGTGACGAAGTTCCCCTGCAAATTGCCGCAGACTCTACCGCTGCGGATGAGGCAAATCCGTCGGCGTCTGCGCCCGTAAACCCCCAGTTTGCGCCTGCTTCATCGAGCCCAACAGATGCGATCGCGCCCGACCGGGAAAGTTTGCTGGCTGCGGCACCCCTGGGCTCTGAGGTATACGCCCCGATTTCTGAAATCCCCGAGGGTCGGGTTGTGTCCCCAAACATGCCCATCCTGCCTGATTCAGATCAGTACTTGCCAGAAGCTCCCAATCGCTTCAGCGGCTATATGTGGCCCGCGCAAGGCGTACTGACCTCTGGCTTTGGGCGACGCTGGGGCAGAATGCACCAGGGTATTGACATCGCTGGCCCTGTCGGGACGCCTATCTACGCCGCTGCTGCGGGAGTAGTGGTGCGGTCTGGATGGAACTCCGGTGGCTACGGCAACTTGGTGGATATTCGCCATCCCGACGGTAGTCTAACCCGTTATGCCCACAACAGCCGCCTGCTGGTGCGCGAGGGCCAACAGGTTCGCCAAGGGCAGCAAATTGCAGAAATGGGCAGCACGGGCTACAGCACTGGCCCCCACCTGCACTTTGAGATTCGCCTTCCGGATCAGGGGGCCGTCAACCCGATGGCTTATTTGCCGGGTCGTTAGACGATCTCTCACAACACATGGAAAACATAGCAAAAGGGTCGCATCGCGGCCCTTTTGTTTTTTACGGCCAGCCCCATCTGAATCCAAGGGGGTGCGGGCGATGAGGATTACCCGGCTCCTGATGCAGCCGTGCCTGGATAGCGCGTGGCGCTGGGAATTGGCGCGATCGCGCCTGTTTCGTCTTTGCTAGCTACAGGTTTTGGCAGCGGCTACACACTCGGCCATCGACGCATCGGTTTTGATGGCTTGGGCGTCGAGGTGGGTCAGGCTGGCCCGAAACCCGCGATCGCGCAGGGCGACAATCAGGCGATCGCGCCGGGGAATATCCATCTGCCCGTGGCGACCAATTTCCCCCAGCGGATAGTAATAGGGCGGCAGATTTGCCTCAACCTGCATAATTTGCAGCAGCTTTACCCGTTTGGCCCAGCCCCACTCCGTCGCGAGGTCAGCCATTTGGGCCAGGGTGGCCGTATCGTGCAGCGGCCCCAGCCACATTGGTCCACTCAGCACGATCGGGTCGCGCCCCCCCGCGGCATTGTGGACGGGGCACGTCGCATGGCCCAGGTGGTGCCACGCCACGGTTTGATAATGGCCGCAGTGGTGGCAATAGCCTAGAAACCCGTAGTGTTCCTGCTCCCACGGGTCGCCCATGCTGACCCGCACCATGACGCGATGCACATGGCCGTTAAACAGCGAAAAGACCGGGCGCACCCGCATTCCCCGCGTGGCAGCCTGCTGCAACACACTACCAATCAACAGTCGCAAACCCTGCTCATGGACGGCGGGGTGCGATCGCGCATAGGCCCCATAAAGCTGCACGCTGCGCTCTGGGTTATGGCCGCCCGTGGTGCGCGTATCCGTGCTCGTGAGATAGAGCAGCCCGCCAATGCGCGTCGCCCACAGCCCTGTGGAGAGGTAGGGCGCACCGCCGCCAAAGCAGTCAATATCCACCAAGTCGTATAAATCGCGCTGCTGGTGGCACGTAAAAAAGACTTGGTTTGCGTCCTGGTGGGTAATGCGATAGGAGCGCGGACGCATCCCCGCGTTGAGGTTTTTGGTGAGCAACTCCCGCAGCTCAGGGTTACCCTCATTCGCCCAAACCCAGTCGGCCCCGGCCTCAAGCTGATAGCGCAGCGGTCTGACCCCACAGCCCGTCATGGCATCCAGCACCCGCAGCTCGCCCCGTTGGCTGCGGTAGATCGCGGCGGCCAGCACCGCCAAATCTCGCCCGACTTGGCTCTGGGGGCGATAAAACGCATCTTCGATGCAGAAGGTGGCCTTGCCTTCGCGGTGCCAGCCTGGTTCCAGGGTCATAGCCGACGGCTGGACTTACAGAGCCCTTAAAATCGCACTCTCTAGACTAGCCTGTTCTAGAGACGTGAGAATGAAAACCTCTTGGGCAGATTTACCCTTGCGGGCAATGATTTTGTAGCCGCCGCGGATGGGAACCGACACCTTGAGGCGCAGGTGTGGGGCGTTGCTGCGGACGGTGGAGAGACGGCCTGGCGTCACGGTCTGAATGTCGGGCTCTTGGGCAATTAGGGTTTCGAGCACCCGAATCAGCCCCGGAATGTGGGTGGAATGGTTCCACACCAGTCTGCCGCGATCGCCCTTGCTCATCCTGCCCCCCATTCCCCCCCGGCTCATGGGAAAAATCCTCCCTAGGCCCGTTCGAGGGGAGCCATCGTCAACCCTGCCCGACTGAGCTGACTGTGATACAGCTCGGCTTGCTCCAGCGGGCCGGTCCACACGATTGCCTGTCCTTCGTTGTGGATTTGATGGGTCAAGTCCCAGGCGCGATCGCTGGTCATGTTGGGAATGTACTTGATCAGGCACTCCGCCACGTGCTGAAAGGTATTGAAATCGTCATTCAGCACAATCACCTTGTAGTTGGGATAAGGCTTGCGCGTGACCTGAGGACTTTGGGTGGGTGCAACGGTCGGCGAGGCAGATGTCGCCTGCGGAACCACAGAGAAAAACACTGGCATTGCAGTTTGTCGGCTCAAGGGCAGGACACTGACGTACCTTTACCGTAGCGTATCGCCTGCGCCCCGGCCCAGGGCGGCGGGGTGATGGGTGCTCGATGCCCTGCCAAAGCGGGGGGTGTCCACTCCCATCGGGAACGACGCTGCACAGGGGGCAGTTTTGGTTGAGCCTGCGGTGAACGTCAACACGATTTCATCACGCAGGCAAAAAGATTTCACAACTTGTGCAATTCATTCCTGAAAAAGATAGGAGATAAGGGTACGGTACTCTGAAGCGGATTCAGTTACTTTGCGGTTGGCGGTATGGAGCCTAACATCGCAATCACCCTGTCGATTACAGGGTTTGCCCTCATCTGTTTCGTTTGTGAATGGCTACCCGCCGACATCACGGCCTTATTGGTCATGGTGGTGCTGATGTTATCTCGGCAGGTTACCCCCACCGAGGGCATCGCAGGCTTCAGCAACGCTGCTACGCTGACAGTGATGGCAATGTTCATCCTCAGCGCGGGCATTTCGCGCACGGGAGCCATGCAGCGCGCCAGCACATGGCTGTTTCGGTGGTCGGGTAAGCATCCTGCCCAGCAGATTATGGCCCTGGGGTTGATCACGGGCCCCATGTCTGGGCTCATTAACAACACCGCGATCGTCTCCGTTTTTTTGCCCCTGGTTGAGGATTTGTGTCGGCAGCGGGGAGTTTCAGTTTCTCGTCTATTGATGCCGCTGTCCTTTATCACGATTTTGGGCGGCATGTTGACGGTGGTGGGCACCTCAACCAGTGTTTTAGCCAGCGGTCTGTCGGCCCAGTTGGGCTATGGCGAGTTTCAGCTCTTTCAGTTCAGCGCGCTGGGGCTGTTGGTGTTTGCGATCGGCATGGTCTATCTGGCCTTAGTTGCGCCGCGTCTGCTGCCGATTCGCAAGCCCTTCCTCGATACCCTCAGTCAGGGCTATGACCTCAAGGATTATGTGAGCGAGGTGGTGGTGACGCCGCGATCGAGCCTGGTGGGCAAAACCCTGCGCGAAAGCCAGATCCAGCGGCGCTTTGACTTTGACGTGTTGGAGATGATCCACAACGGCAATCGGTTTGCTCAGCCCTTAGCAGACAAGGTATTGTCGGTGGGCGATATTCTCATCGTGCGCTGTGGTCGCGAGGATTTGCTCAACATTCGCGAAAGTGAAGGGCTCGAAATTTTGCCTGATGTACAGTTTGGGCAAAAGTCCTGGCAGGCGGATCTGGCTTCGGGGGAGGAGGGCATTGCCGAGGTGATGGTGGCGGTGAACTCGAACCTGATTGGCTCGACGCTGAAGGAACTGCGCTTTCGTCAGCGCTACAACGTGACGGTGTTGGCGATTCGTCGTGGGGAGGAGGTGGTGCGCGATCGCCTTGGCAAGGTGCCCCTCCGCTTTGGGGATCTGCTGCTACTCCAAGGTCCCAAGCAGAGCTTTGTGGGGCTACAAACCAGCCGCGATGTGCTGGTGCTCGAACAGCGCGATGTGGAAAACCTGCGATCGCACAAGGCCGGCATTTCTGCCCTGATTGGGCTGGGGGTCATTGCGATCGCGGCCACAGGGCAATATCCCATCCTCGTTGCGGCGCTGACCGGAGCCGTGCTGATGGTGTTGACGGGCTGCCTCAAGCCGGGCGAACTGTATCAGTCTGTGCGGTGGGATGTGATTTTTCTGCTCGCCAGCTTGATTCCTCTGGGTACGGCCATGGAGCGATCGGGGGCAACCCGCTGGCTGGCCAGCCAGATCCTCCTCATCAGCGGCCAATCCTCGCATTACGTTGTGCTGACCCTGCTGTTCGTGATTACCACCCTGCTCACGGCCATCCTGTCCAACACTGCGGCCGTGATTTTGCTGCTGCCCATCGGCGTCCAAGTGGCCGAGAACCTGGGCATCAACCCCATCACCGTCATGTTTCTGATCACCTTTGCCGCCTCCAATAGCTTTCTGACTCCGATCGCCTACCAAACCAACACGATGGTCTACGGGGCCGGGGGCTATCGGTTTCTCGACTTTGTCAAAGTGGGTGGGCCACTGTGTCTGTTGTTGACACTGGTGACCCCTCCTCTGGCAATCTGGCTGTATGGGCTTTAGCAGCCCGCAGCCCGCTTCTCTTTGGTGCGGCGGTCGCCGTGTTGACTCCCAACTTCGGGCAGGTTGAAGGGAACGATGGCAACACCAAATGGGGAGCATTGCTGTCCACGCAACGTTAGGAGAATCACAACAGACTATGAAACATCGTGGTGTAACCGTTTGGCTGACTGGGTTGAGTGGTGCGGGTAAAAGTACCATCACCGATGCCCTTGAGGCAGAATTGCGGGCCCGGGGCTGCAAGCTCGAAGTCCTCGATGGGGATATCGTGCGCACCAACCTCACCAAAGGGTTGGGCTTCAGCAAGGAAGATCGCGACACCAACATTCGCCGCATTGGCTTTGTGTCGCACCTGCTGACGCGCAATGGCGTCATCGTCCTGGTGTCTGCGATTTCGCCCTACCGAGCTGTGCGTGAAGAAGTGCGGGCAACCATCGGTGATTTTGTGGAAGTCTACGTCAGCGCTCCCCTAGAGGTGTGTGAGTCTCGGGACGTGAAGGGACTCTACAAAAAGGCACGGGCGGGTGAAATCAAGCAATTTACGGGCATTGACGACCCCTATGAGCCCCCTGCAAACCCGGAGGTCAACTGCGAAACCCACAAGGAAACTCTGGAGGAAAGCGTGGGCAAGGTAATTGCCAAGCTCGAAGAACTGGGCTACCTCGCATCTACGGTTGCAGCGGTTTAAGCGGTGATGAAGTCGAGCCGCCACTTCTTCGGGAGGTGGCGGCTTTGGATTGCTTGGGCGCGATCGCGCCTCGTTCATACCTCTAATTGTCCGTTCTTCGTTTGAACCCATGTTTGAACCCATGAGAAATTTTTGGGTGCCCAGTCGTTGACGAGTATTGGTGACGCTTCATCGAATAGCCGCGATCGCCCTCGAATCAGGAATTTGCGCTAGAACAGGCCAAAGGTGGCGTTAATGCTGATGCCGAAGAAGGTGTCGTCGTAGGTGATTTGCGGCTCTGACGAATTGCCAAAGGAGACGCCCCCAAACAAACTGGCGCGCACGTTGGGCGTGATGTTGTAGCTGAGTTGAGCGATCGCACGCTGATAAAACTCCGATCGCGACACCTCAGTAAACTCCACAAAACTGAGTTGATAACCTAAGCCGACGTTCCACTGGGGGCCAAGTTCATAGCTGAGGTAGGTGCCGAGAGACTGCACCGTGCTGCTAAATTCCTCCGGCGCGGCAAAGAAAAGCTGTCCCTGATAGTAGGTGTTGATCGCGAGTTGGCGGGTGAGGGGATCGCGTCGTCCTAGAAAGAGTTCAATGCCATCGCGCTTAAAGAAGCGATCACTCAGCCCTGGACGATACAGACGCTGCTGGCTCCAGCCCAGCTGCCCATAAACCCGGGGCGAAAACCGATGGCGCAGCCCCGCCTGAAACCGCAACTCATCGTAGCTAGCGGATGAAAAATCCAGATAGCGCGGAAAGTTGACCTCAACCGCTGCAATCACACTGGTTTGTGGCCCAATGGGTGGGGTGGCGATCAGGGCCAGCCCAGGGCGCACGAGGTTGTCGCTAAATCGACCCAAAATGGGGTCTTCTACCAAAAAGACGTTATCGCTGCTCAGCGCACTCACATAGGTCGATAGAAAGACCGATGGCTGGGGTTGGGGTTCTGGGAGTTCGGGCTCAGGGATCACGGGCCGCACGCGCAGGCTGCCCAATTCGGGATCGCTCGTCGCGTCAGGGTCGCGAACGCGCAGCACGCCCAGCTCTGGGTCGGTGGCGGCGGGCGATTGGGTGTCCGGTTCGGGCGGACGGACGTGGATGACGCCCAACTCAGGATCAAGGGGGACGGGCGATGCCGTTTGCGGTGGACTGGGCAGGGTTGGGGAACGGTCTGCGCCCGATCGCGATGGCGTCTGAGCAAGGGGAGGCAGGGTATCTTGCAGTTCCGGTGATGGCTGGTGGGCGGCGTGGGCCAGGCGAGGGTGGGGCGCGATCGCAGAGGGATCGTCCAAGGCTGGGGATGAAGGGGCGGCTGGCATGGCGGTGCGATCTCGGGGATCGGTGTCGGTCGCGGCGGGCGATCGCGCGGCAACAACTTCCCCGAAGGAAATTCCCAGCAAGGCTCCAACGGCAATCCCCAGAAGAGATTGCCGTCTGCCCTTGATGTTTTGGTGTTGCGCCCTCTGCACCGGTTGCTGCGTCAATTACTGGTCAGTGTTCACTCATGTTCGACTGTTCTTTCGGGGGGGTACCTCCGTTGAGCACCCATTCTTGATGAAGCCTTTACAAAGGCTGATAAAGCTTTCATGAAGCCTAGGCACTTTGTTTAGGATAGAAGCGTCTTCGACAAACAGGCATCATCCTGTCATTTCACGGCCTGTTAAGACTGCTCCTGTCGAGCTTTTTGGGGCTCGCGGCTCGCCGCGAAACCCCGCCTGAGTGATGTTGATGTCAAGGATGTTCAGGGATTGGGGGATAGGATCCGGTAAACCTCGGGTCTGGGTATCAGGTCTGATCTTTGGCGCGATCGCGGAATCTGCACGCCATTTTCTGGTTCCCCCAAGGTGTTTCAAGGTTGACGCTGAGTTTCCTTGAAATCTTTGTTTTCCTTTCGTCTACGCACGCTGCATTCTCAATTGGGAATCGTGCACTGCCACCTGTCGAGCTCGCAGACTCTTAAACCCATGCGCTTTTGCATACCATTTGGATTTACGGGGCTGGTGATTGGCGTCGTGAGCGCGATCGCGCCGATGGCCGCCTGGGCTCAGGTGCCCCTTACCCGAGCAGAGGTTGAAGCGCTACAAAATCGAGTTGAGCTGATCCCCCAGGGGCAGTCTGCCCGTCCGGCCCGGTTGTCAGATTGGCTGGGGGTCGGAGATGCCCTGCGCACCGCTGCCGCCGCTCGCGCTGAGCTGCGCTTCAACGATGGCTCCCTCGCGCGGATTGGCGAACGGGCGACGTTTCGGTTTGTGCCCAATACGCGCAACTTTCGGCTGTCGAATGGAACCGTTTTGTTTTTGATCCCGCCGGGGCGGGGGCGCAGCACGGTGCAGACGCCGGGGGCGATTACAGGGATTCAGGGATCGATGGTGGTCGTCCGTCACATCCCCTTTGATGAAAACGCGATCGAGGACTTGTCCGAGGATGGCCCGCCGGGGCGCACCGTGATTATGGTGATGACGGACAATCCCAACGGCCCGGTTGAGGTCACCACGTCGGATGGCAACGTGGCCTACTTACCTGCGGGATATTTGGCGATTGTCGATCGCGGTGTCATTAATGTGATGCAGTTTGACTTGGCCACGTTCTTTGCCACGAGCCCCATCGTCAGTGGCCTAAACCTCGGGGATCCCGGTTTTTCAGGTGATCCCAACGATCCCATTACTCCGGTGCGGCAAGAGGTGATTGATGGCCTTGCGACACAGGAAGAATTTTCAAGCGAAGCTGTCCTGAATCCTGAGGTTGTGAGTATCACGGGAACGCCCGATGCTGAAACCCCTTGGTTTTTGCCCGTTGAGCCCGTCAGCGATCGCCCAGATAATCCCGATGCGATCGCGGCTTCCACCGAGCCTTCCCCAGCGGATCCCTCAGCATCAGAACCCACTGCAACCGAGCCCGCTGGCCAACCCCCCACGACCTCGGAACGCCCCACACCGTCTGGTGACGCAGGAGGTGCGCCAGGTTCTCTCCCCGGCGGCCCAGCGCAAGATAGCGATCGGCCCGGCGGTGGCCCCCCCGGTGGATTTATTCCACCAGGGCAAATTAATCCAACACCGGGAGGTACGCCCGGCACGCCCGGCGTGCCAGGGGCAGACAAAACGCCGCCAGGACTGATCAACCCCGTGCCAGTCAACCCACCCGGCAGTCCTGGTAACCCCGATAAACCCGGTGGCCCACCGATTGATGTGCCTGGCCTGCCGATTGACGTGCCTGGCCCGCTTGGGGGAGGTGGCCCGCCCGGTGGGGTAGGGTTCACTCCTGTAATTGGGCCTGGCATTC
The DNA here is from genome assembly GCA_015272155.1 of Leptolyngbyaceae cyanobacterium T60_A2020_046. Lineage (GTDB taxonomy): Bacteria > Cyanobacteriota > Cyanobacteriia > Phormidesmidales > Phormidesmidaceae > JACYME01. The sequence continues at coordinate 17,049 of JACYME010000191.1, read as the reverse complement.
CAACGCTGGAGATTGGTAATCCTGTGTTTGGGCCGGGCAATCCTGTGGTGGGGCCAGGCAATCCCGTCATTACCCTGCCCACTGGGAATGGGGTTGGCGTTGGTGTTGGGCTGTAGCCTTGGCCCCTGGGTTGCGTGGGGTTAGGCTTGGGGTGCGTTGCCGCACGCAACTCGTCCTTTTGCCCTTAGTCCTCTGAGGCAAAACCGCGATCGCGGTTGCCTGCACCCCACATCCGCTCTCTTGGGGATTGATTCGAGTGCGGTTTCCGTGTTGGATAGTTGGGTGCGCGATCGCTCATCCAGTGCCATGCCCCTCAGTCTTTACAACAGCTTGACCCGTCGCAAAGAGCCCTTCACCCCGTTGAGCCCCGGCGAGGTCAAGATGTACTGCTGCGGCGTCACCGCCTATGACTATTGCCACCTTGGCCACGCCCGCTCCTACATCGTGTGGGACACAGTGCGCCGCTATTTGATGTGGCGCGGGTATCAGGTGCGCTACGTCCAAAACTTCACCGACATTGACGACAAGATTCTCAACCGGGCGCGACAAGAGAACTCCACCATGCAAACGGTAGCCGATCGCTACACCCAGGCTTACTTTGAGGACATGGCTCGGCTCAACATCCTGGAGGCCGACGTCTACACCTACGCCACCCAAACCCTCGACGGCATTCAGCGCCTAATTCGTGAACTCGAACAAAAGGGCATCGCCTATCCCGCCAATGGTGACGTGTACTATGCGGTGCGCAAGTTTGATGGTTATGGCAAGCTCTCAGGGCGCAAGCTAGAGGACATGCAGGCCGGAGCCAGCGGTCGGGTGACTACTGATGCCACTGACGGCAGCATCAAGCGTGACCCCTTTGACTTCGCCCTGTGGAAGGGGGCCAAACCTGGCGAGCCCTTCTGGGAATCGCCGTGGGGGCCGGGCCGCCCCGGCTGGCACATTGAGTGCTCGGCAATGGTGCGCGAACAGTTTGGTAACACCATCGACATCCATGTGGGCGGGGCGGATTTGATCTTTCCCCACCACGAAAATGAAATCGCCCAGTCTGAAGCGGCGACAGGGCATCCCCTGTCTCGCTATTGGCTCCACAACGGCATGGTGAATGTTGGGGGCGAGAAGATGTCGAAGTCCTTGGGGAATTTCACCACTATCCGCGCCTTGCTGGATGCGCCCGATGGCCCCGACCCGATGGCGCTGCGGCTGTTTGTGCTGCAAGCGCAGTATCGTAAGCCCATCGACTTTACCGATGCCGCGATCGCGTCCGCAAAAAATAGCTGGCACACCCTCCAAGAGGGGCTGCGCTTTGGGTACACCAGCGGCGCGGCCCTAGGCTGGACGGATGTGGACAACCCGGACTTTGGCAATGCTGGTGCGATGCGCATCGATCGCACTAGCGCCACCGTCCAAGCCTTTGAAGCGACGATGGATGACGACTTCAACACCCCCGGCGCGATCGCGATCTTATTTGATCTGGCGAAGGAACTGCGCCGCGCCCGCAACCTCATCGTCCACGAAGGTCAGGCCGATGTCAGCCCTGAGCAACTCCGGCAAGACTGGCAAACCCTCGTCTGTCTGGCCCAAGTGCTGGGGCTTGAAGCGCAGCCTGAAACGGCATCCACCACTAGTGCCCTCACCGACGCTGCCATTGAGGAGCTAATTGCCCAGCGCCAAGCCGCGCGCCAGGCTAAAAACTTCGCTGAGGGCGATCGCATTCGCGACGAGTTACAGGCCCAGGGCATTACGCTGATCGACAAACCCGGTGGCGTTACCGAGTGGCATCGGTAAGCACGTCCCGCCATCTTGCCCATCCCCGCTAAAATAGGCGCGCGAGGGCAGAGGTGAGAGCATGGCACCAGTGCGGGTGATTGTGATTGGCGGCGGGGCGGCGGGCTTTTTTGGGGCGATCGCCGCTGCCGAAGCCCATTCCCAGGCTCGCGTCACCCTGCTCGAAGCGGCGGCGGAACCCCTTGCCAAGGTCCGCATTTCTGGCGGGGGGCGCTGCAACGTTACCCACCACTGTTTTGAGCCCGCCACCCTGGTGCAGCACTACCCGCGCGGCGGCAAAGCCCTGCGGGGCGCGTTTACCCGGTTTCAGCCCAAGGACACGGTGGCCTGGTACGAAGGGCGAGGTGTTTGCCTTAAAACGGAAGCCGATGGTCGCATGTTTCCCACAACGGATGATTCAGAGACGATCGTGGATTGCCTGATGGATGCGGCGCGTCAGGCGGGGGTGCGCCTCCGTATTCACGCGCTGGTTAAGGCAGTTACCAAGGTCGGTGTTGAGTTTGTGGTGGAGCTGCGATCGGGGGAAACGCTACGCTGCGATCGCCTTTTGTTGGCGACGGGCAGCAATCCCCAGGGCTATCGTATTGCGGCCAGTTTGGGCCACACGATCCTGCCGCCCGTGCCGTCCCTGTTCACCTTCAATGTGGCGGATCCCGATCTGCGCGATCGCGCCGGAGTCGCAGTTGACCCCGTAGCATTGAAGCTGATGCTGCCGGACGCGAAACCGCTGACTCAAACCGGGCCACTGCTCATCACCCATTGGGGGCTGAGTGGCCCGGCGGTGCTCAAACTGTCGGCTTGGGGCGCGCGGCGGCTGCATACCCAGCGCTATCAGGCTGAGTTGGGGGTGAATTGGCTCCCAGATTTCCCCCTAGAGGAACTCCGCGATCGCCTGCAAGCTGCGCGGGTAGAGATGCCCAAGCGGGCGATCGCCACCCACTGTCCGCTGCCGTTGCCCCGGCGGCTGTGGCAATATCTGGTGCTGCATCGCGCCGCGATTGCTCCCTCCCTGACCTGGAGTTCTCTTCCAAAAAAGGCGCTCAACCAATTGCTGGAAGAACTCCAGCATGGACGCTACTCCATTCAGGGAAAAGGCGTGTTTAAGGACGAATTTGTGACCTGCGGCGGCATCAAACTGTCGGAGGTGGATTTCAAAACGATGGAGAGTCGCCGTTGCCCGGGCTTATTTTTGGCGGGCGAAGTGCTCGACATTGATGGCGTGACAGGGGGCTTTAATTTCCAAAGCGCGTGGACAACGGGCTGGCTGGCTGGCACCGCGATCGCCCAAAGCCCTATCGTGTAGCCCTAATATCATGTCTCCTGGGGAAGAGTGTCCGCAGGACGGGATGGATGGAGCCCAGCGGCAAACCCACCCCTAGCCCCTCCTCAAAGGGGAAATCCTCTGGCAACGGGGCGGTCTGGCGCAATGGAGGACTTGACCCGAACTCAGGTGAGGTTACCCAAGGCGCTGGATGGGAGAGTAGCTCTGAATGAAGGGAAGGGGGAGATTGAAACGCGGTTGGGATTCATTCTTAAACCCCCCAATATTCCTAGAACTCAAAGTAGATGTAGGGCAGGGTTTCCGTTGGGGCAAGGATCCAGGCGGCGAAGAGGCAAAGGGGGACGAGCAGGAGCTTGAGCGGCCAGTTGAGTTGCAGCTTCAAGCTGTGCTGCACGCCATAGGTGAGGCCCATGATCCCCATGACAAGAATCAGTAACCCCCACAGTTGCGATGGAGATAGCCCGATCGCTTCTCCATAGACCTGCTGCATAAATTGGGCATCGCTCGCGGTGCCCCACACCCGCTGGAGGGCGAGCGTAAATTGTCGGGGTTCGGGCAGTCGGAAGAATAGCCAACTACCGAAGACGAGGGCTTGGGTGAGCCCCCAACTCAGGACGATGCCGAAGGGGGTTTGCCACAGTTTATCGAGGCCGGTCCAGCGATTGGCGATCGCGTGATTCACACGATGAACTGCCAGTGCCACACCATGAATGCCGCCCCAAATTAGGAAGCCCCAGGTGTCGCCGTGCCACACTCCAGCGATCAGCATCACAATCAGCAGGTTGGTGCAGGTGCGCGCCAGCCCGCGCCGTGATCCCCCGAGGGGAAAGTACAGATAATTTCGCAACCAGTCGCCCAGGGTGATGTGCCACCGCCGCCAAAATTCCGCAATGCTGGTCGTGAGGTAGGGAAAGTTGAAGTTTTGCGGCAGGTTAATGCCCAACAGCAGAGCGCTGCCACGGGCAATATCCACATAGCCGCTAAAGTCGAGGTAAAGCTGAATGCCATAGGCAAAGGTTGCTAGCCAAATGTCGCCACTGCCCGCCCGTTCTAAATTGTCGAAGCTGAGGTTGACCAAAATAGCGATGTGGTCAGCAATCAGCAGCTTTTTGACTGAACCGACGGCAATCAGCCAGAGTCCTTCGACAACCCAGTTCCAATCGAGATTAGGTTGTGACTTGAGCTGATTGGTAAAGCTGTGGAAGCGTGTAATTGGCCCGGAGATCAGCTTTGGAAAAAACAGCTTGTAGGCGGCAAATTCGGCCAGATTGCGGGTGGCGGGTGCCCCACGATACACATCAACCAAGTAGGCGATGCACTCAAAGGTGAAGAAGCTCAGCCCGAGGGGAAAGGCGATCGCGCGCCAATCGGTGAGGGGCGCATCGGGGCCAGTAGCGGGGGGCCAAACCCAAGTGAGCCACGTATCCACATACTTAAAGGCCAGCAACGTCAGGACATTGACGCCAATGCCCACCCAGAGCCACGCCTGCCGCCGCCGATGCCAGCCAGCCTCGGCGACCTGCCACTGCTCGTTAGGAATCCGCCAGTTGAGCGGGGTGGTCAGTACGCGGCCAAACCAGTAGTTAAACCCCACCAAGACGGCGACCAACGGCAAATAGTTCACTTGCAGCGAGGTGTAAAACACCAGGCTGGCGATCACCAAGAGCCAGATTCTCAGCGATCGCACCGAGACAGACCAATACAGGCCAATCACGCTGAGCAAAAATAAGCCGTAGACGATAGAGGGCAGCGTCATGGGTTGGGGGCAGCGTCAAGCGCAGTCGGCCAGGGGATCATCGGGTCTTGGGCAATCCGGTTAGAGACTTGGTATGCGCCATAGCGGTTGAGGTGGCTGGGGTCTGAAAAGTAGTCGTAGCGATCGGGCCAGATTTGGCCCAGGTCGCGGAAGATGAAGCCTGACTGTGATGTAGACAGTTGCAGCATAAACCGCTGGAATTCCCGCTCGGCCTCCATGCGGTAGGTGTCGAGGTATTCGTCGGTCAGGGGCGTGTTAATGAACGCGACAGGCACGCCTTGGCTTTGGGTGAACTCCAGCAACCGCTCTAACGCTTGGGCTTGCTGACCGCCCAGGACAAAGTCTTTATAGTCGCTGTCGTAGGCTCCAGAGACGCGGGCATAGAGCTGGTAGTAGGTGGCGGGGTTAAACCGCAGGTCGAGAGCCAGGAAGCCATCAAAGTCGATGCGGCTATTTTCGGGCAGCGGCATTTCTGAGGTTTGTCGGGTTTCCCCTTGGATGGCGAGGGGGAAGGTGAGTGGGGCGACTGCGGGAACCAGAATCGAGTCTCGCACGATCGCTTTGAGGCGATCGCGCCCATCATAGACCGCTGAAAATTCCCCGAGACGCTCGCTGAGCAGGCGATCCATGTCCTGATAACCCGATCTGAGGGATGCATCTAGGGTCAGAATCTGCGGCACATCCTCCGTTGCCGTGGGGGCTTCGGCGGGCACTTCCGGGCGGCGGCGATCCAGCTCACGATAGCCCTCGGAGGTCGCAATGCCGTTGTAGGTGACATCCACTCGTCCACTGTTAAAGGCACGCGCGCCATCGGCCCAGAGAATCAGGCGCGGCAGTTGATCCACTTCCAGAATTCGCCGCAGGGTGAGATCCACGACTTGGGCGGTGGAGCCGTTGACGCCAAAGTTGAAAATGTCGAGGGTGCCAAACCCCAGGGCTGCTAGTTCTTGCCGCAGGGCGGCGGGGTCAACCCCTCGCAGCGCGCGGGAGCTGCCGATAATCAGGACATCGGGCGGGCCAGATTCTTGGACGCGCTGGTGATAAAGGGCTAGTTTTTCGTCGAGCTGTTGGCTGCGGAAGGAGGCGTAGGGGGAGCTTTCGAGCAGGGCAGGGGTTGGCGCAAGGGACTGATCGGGGCTGGCTTCGAGCGATCGCCCGGTGTCTTCCCACGGGTCGCGATCGCGCTGATCCCCGGTAAATCCATCCTCCGTAAAGCCTTCATCCCTGAAGTTGTCGTTTGCAGACTCGTTACCCCACTCTAGATCAGACAGCAGGCTATCAAAATCGTCGCGATCGCCCCCAGCAGGGGGTGGCAACTCCGCTGCATCGGCAGCCACCTGCTGAGATTGGGGATTCATCACCTGACCTAAAACCCAATCGACCTGGAAGGACAGCACCAGGCCCACCAGCGCCCACACAATGCCGACCTTAAAGGCGTCCCGCCGTTCTGCCTTGGGCAACGGTAGCAGCGTGCGCGGCAGTTCATCATGGGGCACAAAGAGCTGCGACTTGACCAACAGCAGGCGCAGCATGTCGAGGGTTTGCTGTCGCCAGGTGGTCAGGGTTTTGCGCACTTCCTCCGGGGTGAGGTCGGGCCGCAGGCCGCCATCTTCCGGGTAAGACAGCAAATCGCCCACGTAGGCGTCGGAGGCTGCGAAGCTGGGTTCGGCCTGGGGCACCAAGCGGGGCCGGGCTTCAAAGTCGGTGCCGTAGCTCCAAGCGGGGCGCTGTTGCCCAGCCCGGCGACCGTAAAGCCGTACGCCCTTGATGCCGCTGATCTTGAGGGTTTGGAGGGTATCGAGCACCCGGGGCACAACTTGGCGGCGCGTGGGGCAGGTGGGGGCGTCGGCCATGATGTGCAGCAGCGATCCCCGCTTGAGGATTTGGATACGGGTGCCGCCGGTTGCCAGTTGAGCCTCAAGGTCGGGGTTGAGCCGTCGCGTCAGAAGGTAGGTGAGGGCGGGGAGATCGCCTTGCTGGGCCAGGGTTTGGGGGGTTGGTGCCAGGGCGGTGTGATCGATCGCGGGTAAGTTCAGGCAGCGCACCCAGCCCGGTGTCGAAGCTTGGGGGCGTTGGCCGTAGATCATGGCCCGGTGGAGCCCTTGGGGGGCGAGGCGTTCGAGCAGGGGTTGAATGACCTGAAGAGCGACCCCTTCGTCGGGCGTGGCCTGGTGATTGCCCTGCACGGTCTGGACAATCAGGTGCAGGCTGGTGTCTTTGTGCTCTAGGCTGGCGGTTAGGCGCAGGGGTTCTAGGTCTTGGTTGAGGAGGCGGGCGATCGCGCCACTATCTCCCCAGCGCGCCCAGTCGGCCAGCATCTCGCGGGGGGGCGTGAGGTCAATGCGCAGGCTCCAATCGGGCGATCGCTCCCCCTGCACCTGAATCACCAACACCGCATCCTTAAACTGAGTTAGCTCAAGCTGCCGCAGCCGTTCTGTCACGGGCTCGGCAATCATCATTGGGTCGGGGCTGTAGGCGGCCTCGCACAGGATCCACAGCCGTGGCATCCCTGGTGGTTTGGCGGCCTGCTCAGACGCCATTGGCCGGTTAGGAGGACGGTTGGCGGTGCCAGGGACTGCCCGAATGCTGACCCAGACGCCGACATCCAGGGTGCTGAGCACTTCGCTGAGATACCACGCGATCGCCTCCGGCTTGCCCTGGCGAGCCAAGCTCAGGTTTGACAACACGATCGCTGCCGTGGTCCCATCCTTTTGCCAAGAGGTCGGCAAGGGAGACGCCGGGTCTTGGAGCTGGCTGCGGGCGGCGGCGACTTCGGCAGGGTCTTGTACTTGGAGGCGCAGTTGGGCTTGGTGGCGCTCCAGCCGATTCAGATAGATGGGTGCCGTCCAATCTGGCTGGGCGCTGCCCTGGCACCGACTGTAAACGTACAGTTGATAGACCTGGGGATAGCGATCGCGGAGCACCTCGCACCCTGGTTCCTCAATCAGCCCAGCAACCAGTCGAGTCAGGGCGCTCACCTGCGGCAAAGAACGGGGCGTTTCACACAACACATGCAAAATGTTGCCCCGCAGCCGCACCTGCACTTGGGCTGTTCCGGGCGCAAGCTGCTGAGCTAACCACTTAGTCAGGTCAATACTGCTAAGCTTTCGGCTTTTTTTAAGATTTATCGGGGACTTTGCACGCATGGCAACTGAAGTTCAGCGAAGTCTGGCGGCGATCGCCGCAGCCAGCCCAGTTCAGACAAAACAGTCAGTCAAAGTGCTCGTGTGCTCAGAGTCACGGGCCAGCCCACGGTCTTTAGCAAATTGACCAAAGCGAGATATCCAGAAGCACCCCCCAGGTATCGCTGTGAAGCATATCGTAGTCTCCGTAAAACCACCAAGCAACTCGCCCTATCTAGAGCCTAGCGCAGGCCGCAATCTGGCTTTGACCCCCCACTTTTGTGTGGCGATCTCACAGATTTCCCAACACCTGCGGTTGGGAACCTCCCGGAGGTGTCATTAAATATATATGGATCTTCCGATGGACTGACAGTAATCTGACCTATGGCGATCTCTAACGGCTCGGCAGAGCCAACTCGGGCGATGACTGCACGGAACGGACACCCGTCCCTCGATGTGGTAGTAAGCATGATGACGGGGCCGTTTTTACTGGGGCTAATTGGCGCGCGCGCGATCGCCGATGGCCTCACCCAACTTGGCCTTGCCAGCGAAGAACTGTTTCGTGGTGAACGCCTGCCCACCCTCCATTCCCCCTCGGAACCCTCGGACGCCGCCGATCCCTAGCCAGAATCTCCTAAGCTAGGGACTAACTGACTGCCCGCCGTCACAACCCGCCTTCCCTGCTCTCAGCAAACCCATGCCCATGAAATCTACCCTGACGACCTCCGACAACCTCCACCCTGCCGCATCGGTGGGCGAGCTTGACCCGGCTGTGGCGATTACTCCGCCAGGGTCGGCCTATGACCTGCGCGTGCAGCACCGCATCAAAATGGTCGAAGACGTGTGGGAGTCGGTGTTGCGCTATGAGTGCGGCGAAGATCTCTTGACTCTCCTGCATCAACTGCGGCGACTGTGCTCCGTCGATGGGCAAGCCCCTGCCGCTCGCGCTGCCAGCGTGCAAACCGTGGTGCAGGTGGTCGAAGACCTAAAGCTGGAGGATGCGATTCGCGCCGCGCGGGCCTTTGCGCTCTATTTTCAGCTCATCAACAGCGTGGAGCAGCATTACGAACAGCAGGGGCAGCAGCGTCAGTATCGCGTCACCTATGAAGAAATTGACTCGGGGTCTGCGATCGCGGGGGTCTCCGCCCTTCGTCCCCACAGCAGCCTCCCCGCCAATCACCAAGAGAGCACCGTCGAAGGCGACACCAGCGACGACCTCAGCCCCCTCAACTCCGTCAACCGAAAGGAAGCGGGCACCTTTCACTGGCTGCTGCCCACCCTCAAAAATCTGAACGTGCCGCCCCAACTCATTCAGCGGCTCATTGACACCCTCGACATCCGCCTCGTTTTCACCGCCCACCCCACCGAAATTGTGCGGCACACCATTCGCGACAAACAGCGCCGCATTGCGTCGATTCTGCGCCACCTCGATCGCGCTGAGGACAGCGCCCAAGCCCTTGGCGTACTCTCTTCCTGGGAAATTGAGTCGCTCAAAGAACAGCTCACCGAAGAAATTCGCCTCTGGTGGCGCACCGACGAACTGCACCAGTTCAAGCCTTCGGTACTCGACGAAGTGGACTACACCCTCCACTATTTCCAGGTGGTGCTGTTTGAAGCGCTGCCCCAACTCTACCAACGCTTTGAGCGAGCCCTCAAGGCCACCTTCCCAACCCTACACCCGCCCCGCAAAGGCTTTTGCCGCTTTGGCTCCTGGGTCGGAGCCGATCGCGATGGCAACCCCTCCGTCACCCCCGAAGTGACCTGGAAAACCGCCTGCTATCAGCGCAATCTGGTCATTGAAAAATATCTCAGCTCCATCGAGTATCTCACCAAGCTGCTGAGCTTATCCCTGCACTGGAGCGAAGTTCAGCCCGAACTACTCGACTCCCTCGATCAAGATCAGCGCCAGATGCCCGAGGTCTATGAGCAGTGGGCCATTCGCTATCGCCAAGAACCCTATCGGCTGAAACTGGCCTATATCCAACGCCGCCTCGAAAATACCCTCCAGCGCAGCCAAAAGCTCTACGAAGGCGACTGGCTGACCCAAGAACGGCGTGATGCCCCCTCTTTGCCCTTCTACCGCCACGGCCACGAGTTTTTGGAAGAACTGCGCCTGATCCAGCGCGATTTGAACGCCACAGGCTTGGTGTGTCAGGAACTCGAAATTTTGCTCTGCCAGGTGGAAATTTATGGGTTCATCCTGGCCCAGCTCGACATTCGGCAGGAAAGCTCGCGCCACTCCGATGCGATCGATGAGGTGACGGCTTACTTGCAGGTGTTTTCCAATGCCTACAACGACCTCTCAGAGGACGACAAAACGGCTTGGCTGACGGCGGAACTGCAAACCCGGCGTCCGCTGATTCCGGCGGAACTCCCTTTTTCAGACAAAACCTGCGAGGCGATCGAAACCTTCCGCATGGTGCGGCGACTCCATCAAGAATTTGGCCCAGAGATCTGCCGCAGCTACATCATTAGCATGAGCCACGATGTCAGCGACCTGCTTGAGGTTCTGCTGCTGGCGAAGGAAGCTGGGCTATACGACCCAGCCTCTTGGGAGTCGGCAATCCAGCCCGTGCCGCTGTTTGAGACGGTCGAAGACCTGAAGCGTGCTCCGTCGGTGATGGAAAAGCTGTTTGAGCTGCCCCTCTATCGCACCGTGATTGATGGCGGGCGCGAACTGGCCTCCGATGGGGCTGACGAAACCAGTGCCAAGCCGATTCAGGAAGTCATGCTGGGCTATTCAGACAGCAACAAAGATTCCGGCTTTCTCAGCAGTAATTGGGAAATTCACAAGGCCCAGCAAGCGTTGCAGGCGACCGCCGATCGCTACGGAATTGCCCTGCGCATTTTCCACGGTCGGGGGGGCTCGGTGGGGCGCGGCGGTGGCCCCGCCTACGAGGCGATTTTGGCTCAGCCCGGTGCCAGCCTGAATGGTCGGATCAAAATTACGGAGCAGGGAGAGGTGCTGGCCTCAAAGTACAACCTGCCTGACCTTGCCCTCTACAACTTGGAAACCGTTGCGGCAGCGGTGATTCAAGGCAGCTTGCTGCACAGCAGCGTGGATGAAATTGACCCGTGGAATGAAATTATGGAGGGGCTGGCGGCGCGATCGCGGCGGCACTACCGCGAGCTGATTTATGAACAGCCCGATTTGGTGGATTTCTTCCACCAGGTCACCCCCATTGAGGAAATCAGCCAACTGCAAATCTCCTCCCGTCCGGCCCGCCGCGGCGGCAAAAAGACCCTCGCTAGCCTGCGGGCCATTCCCTGGGTCTTTAGCTGGACTCAGGCTCGCTTTCTGCTGCCCTCATGGTACGGGGTAGGGACGGCCCTGAAGGAGTATGTGGACGTTGCCCCCACCGAGCACATACGACTACTGCGCTATTTCTACCAAAAGTGGCCGTTCTTCAAGATGGTGATCTCGAAGGTGGAGATGACCCTCTCGAAGGTAGATCTGCAAATTGCGGAGCACTACGTGCAAGAGCTAACCCAGCCCGAAAATCGGGAGCGCTTCCAGGCATTGTTTGAGACGATTTCCCAGGAATTTCAGCTCACCCGCGACATGGTGCTTTGCATCACCCGCCACGATCGCCTGCTGGATGGCGACCCAGATCTCCAGCGATCGGTGCATCTGCGCAATGGCACCATCGTCCCCCTGGGCTTTTTGCAGGTGTCGCTCCTAAAACGACTGCGCCAGTACCGCAACTCCACATCTGGCGTGATGAAGTCGCGCTACAGCCGTGAAGAACTCCTGCGCGGCGCGCTGCTCACCATCAACGGGATTGCCGCTGGCATGAGAAATACAGGCTAATGGCAAAAAATGTAATTTTTTGTTAAAACCTTCTTGCGTGCCAAGGGGAATTTGTTTGAATGAGTCCGTACTATAGGGACTCTGGCTGCTGAATTCCTCTCTGGAGGATAGGTTTCAGCGATCACGGTGGCGGTGCCCGGTTCCGCCTGCCGGTACGCTCGCACGGTCAGAGGAAGCAAGGGCAAGACACGCTATCCCTTGTGGTTGATGCCAGCGCCTGAGGAGTGGAGAATCCATGAGCAGTATGACAAGCCGACTCAAGACTTTTGCCCTCGCTTCCGTTGCGAGCAGCGCGATCGCGGGCCTTGCCACCCTGGGTATCGCCGCCCCGGCCCAAGCGCAGGCCGCCTACGGCAGCTATGTCGGTATTGGCCCCGCCTTTGGCCTCACCTCCGATGCAGAAACAGGCGAGGGATCTGGTTTTTCAGGCGTTATTTCGGGGCGCTATCGCTTCCTTGAACTGCCCATCTCCATTCGCGCCCAAGCCCTGATTTTTAGCAGTAGCTTTGCCTTTGTGCCCACGGTGTCCTACGACTATCCCCTCAACTGGAATACAGATATCTATCTCGGTGCTGGGATCTCCTTCCCCAGTGGTGATGGGGTTTCGCCTGTTGGCGATCGCACCGCGTTTGTGCTTCAGCCTGGCATCGACTACACCTTCTCCAATAGTCGCCTCGTTCTGTTTGGCAACGCCATCATCGCCTTTAATGCCTATCGCGAAGGTGGGAACACCGCCGTTTCTCTGCAAACCGGTGTGGGCTATCAGTTCTAACCCGTGCCTGTCGCGTCGGCCAGGTTCCCCAACTCTGGATGGTTATCTGGGATGACAGGGCTGTTTCCCCTTCTGCAATTGCAGTCGCCTGGGTTGAACCCGACGCTCGGGTGATTGCCTTAGTCGCGTTGGAAAATTATCGGCTCACAGCGCCCGACTGAGGAGTCGGAGCCGCAGCACGCAGTGTTCTAAAATCTAGCGTCCTAAAAATCTATCGTTGTGCTTAAGCTCGCGATCATTCCCCCGTTCTCTCACTAGAATGGGGCAGACGTGGAGCCAGCGGCGAGGCAGGCAATATGGGACGGAGCTTGTTAGAGCAGTTGCGGGATATGACCATTGTGGTGGCAGATACCGGCGACTTGCAGGCGATTGAAATGTTCACGCCACGGGACGCCACCACAAACCCCTCCTTGATTACGGCGGCGGCTCAAATGCCCCAGTATCAAGACATTGTGGACGAAACCTTGCTCAAGGCCAAGAAGGATGCAGGTTCCTCACGGTCGGACAAAGCGGTGGCGAACCTTGCCTTTACACGATTGGCGGTGGCCTTTGGGCTCAAGATCTTGGAAATCGTGCCAGGGCGCGTTTCGACAGAGGTTGATGCCCGTTTGTCCTATGACACAGATGCCACTCTGGACACCGCCCGCGACTTGATTGCCCAGTATGAGGCGGCGGGCGTGAGTCGCGATCGCGTCCTCATCAAAATTGCCTCCACCTGGGAAGGCATCCGCGCTGCTGAAGTCCTCGAAAAAGAAGGCATTCACTGCAACCTAACGCTGCTGTTTGGCCTGCATCAAGCGATCGCCTGCGCCGAGGCGGGCGTCACCCTGATTTCGCCCTTTGTCGGGCGCATTCTCGACTGGTATAAACAAGCAACGGGCAAAGACTACGCTCCGGCAGAAGACCCAGGCGTGTTATCTGTCACGCAAATCTACAACTACTACAAAAAGTTTGGGTACTCCACAGAAGTGATGGGCGCAAGCTTCCGCAATATTGGTGAGATTTGCGAACTGGCGGGCTGTGATTTGCTCACCATTTCTCCAAAGCTTCTTAGCCAACTTCAAGAGATTGAAGAACCCCTAACGCGCAAGTTAGATCCCGCCAAGAGTGCAGCGTTGGATATTGAGAAAATAACGATGGATCAGGCGACCTTTGAGGCCATGCACGCCCAAGATCCCATGGCCTCGGAAAAGCTGGATGAAGGCATTAAGGGCTTTAGCAAGGCTCTCGAAACCCTAGAAAAAATGCTGGCAGAACGCCTCTCAAAACGATTGGAAGGGGAGCAATTTGTGAATCATGCGGCGCAGGATTTGTTCCGCGCCTATGACCTTGATGGCGATGGCTACATCACTCGAGAGGAATGGCTCGGGACGGATGCGGTTTTTGATGCCCTTGACGCTGATCATGATGGCAAGGTCACCGCAGATGAGATCTGCGCTGGCCTTGGTGGAGCGTTTCAAATGATCTGATGGGCGAGTATTCTCCGCTTACTCCGGTTTGTCATGGGGTGTGCAAGGGGAAACGTGAGTCCTGCGATCGCTCCTTTGAGGCTGCTTTTTTCTCTTCTGAATGTCCTTTTTCAACGTCTAGGAGTTCTATGCTGACGGAGTTACAGGCTCGTAAGCTATTGAAGCTGTTTTGTATGTATGACGGCGATCGTGATGGCACCGTCATCCGTCAGGACTTTGAGCGCATCGCGGATAAGCTCGCCGAAATCAAAGATTTGCGGGGGCGATCGGCTAAATGTTTGTTGCTGAAGGACAAGTTTTCCCAAGCCTGGAAACAACTGGTCAAAAAGGCCGATAGCAGCCACGACCAAAAAGTCAGCCTTGAGGAATGGTTGGCGTACTACAGCAACGTTCTGGCGGATGAGACGCAATATGTCAAGGAAGTGCAGTCCTTAATGACCTTCATTTTTGAGGTCTTTGATGATAACGGGGACGGCCAAATTAGTCAGCAAGAATGGACTGAACTCTTTCGGGTGTACGGCATTCATCCCGTTTATGCCCCGATCGCGTTTCAGCAAATTGATGCGAATCAGGATGGGTTCATTAGCCGGGAAGAATTGACAGAATTGATTGACGACTTCTTTTTCGGCGACAACATCGACTCAGTTGCAAATTCGATGTTTGGCCCCTATTAGTTCCATGCCGATGGTGTCTGATGCGGTGTGCAGTTTGCACAATGCTCAGCTCCGTTACAACTAACCGCCCCGGATACCTTGCCGGGGCGGTTGGTGTGCCTTCTGACGGTGAATTCAGACCTCGAATGGCGCGCTCATGGCATTACAGCGCTTCCAAGTAGTCGCGAATCCGGTTGCGGCGCTTGGGCTGACGGAGCTTTTGCAGCGCCTTGGACTCAATTTGGCGTACCCGCTCGCGGGACAAGTCAAGGGCGCGGCCAATCTCTGCCAAGGAATAGGGAATTCCATCCCCCAATCCAAAGCGCATGTGGATCACATCGCGCTCGCGCTCGGTGAGTTCTGCCATGAGTTGCTTGAGGTCGCGGCGCAGCGCCTCGCGCATCAACAGTTCCTCGGGAGAAATGTTGTCCGTTTCTAGCAGTTCGCCAAGCTCGGTATCGCGCTCTTTGCCGACCTTGGTTTCCAAGGAAACGGAGCGCGGCACCCGCAGCAGCACTTCTCGCACTTGGGCGGGTGTCATGTCTAGCTCGCGGGCCACATCGTCCAAGGTGGGGGTGCGTCCCTTGTCTTGGGAGAGCTTGCGCTGGGCCTTTTTGATTTTGTTGAGTTTTTCGGTGATGTGGACGGGGAGGCGGATAGTGCGGCTTTGGGTCGCGATCGCGCGCGTAATCCCCTGGCGAATCCACCAGTAGGCGTAGGTGCTGAACCGATAGCCCTTGGTGGGGTCAAATTTTTCGACCGCCCGCTCCAGACCCAGCGTCCCCTCCTGAATCAAGTCTAGCAGTTCTAGGCCACGATTTTGATACTTTTTGGCGACGGACACGACTAGGCGCAGGTTGGCCTTGATCATGTGCTCTTTGGCCCGCACCCCTTCGCGAATGGCCTCGTCGAGGTCAGCCACAGACAGATCGGCCAGGGTTGCCCAGGCCCGCTTACCATCGGCCAAGATGGGCTTCATGGCTGCGGAGTCAATGCCGGCTTCCTCAGCCCACCGTTCTAAGGAAGGACGATAGCCCAGGTTAGAGGTGAGGCGATCGCGGGTTTGCATGAGGTGGACGTAGCTGGCAAGGGTGCCGCCGCTCTGGGCAGCTGCGCCGTCGCGCAGTTCCAACAACTGCATGTAGCGCTGCACCACTTGAGCTTCAGATACTTCCTCATCGCGCCGCAGCAGTTGAACACGCCCAATCTCTTGCAAATAGAGCCGCACGAGGTCTGTGGTGCGACGGTTTGAAGAGATTGAAGGGTTGAAGACCTCGTCGTCGAGATCGGGCTCTTCGCCCATGAACTCCAAGTCATCGGGGGAAGCCATCTCGTCGTTTAGGGCAACGTCAGGCAGTGTTTTGAATTCAGAGGCGGGGTGGCGGGTCATAGTGACGCTCTGTAGCTCCAGGGGACGGAAACACGCAGACAGGGAAACTTCTTGGTTTAATATGCCCATTTCCCTTAGACCGCTCATCAGGTAGGCAGGTTCCGCAGGGGAACGCCCAAGATGGGGGGCAATGCCGCAATGGCTTTCAGTCTAGGGATGTCCTAGGTTGCGCTGGGTGACTGAAATCAGAGCGGTGGTTTAATCTACGTCACATCTCAGGGCAATTCCTGATCACTTTGCGAAGTTAAACGATATGCCGCCGCGATCGCGCGATTGACTGAAAGGCTTGAAAGATAGGAGCATCGGAGAGATTCGAGGCGGGCAATCGCAGGGTAGGTTGAGGTAGGGGGCTAGCGCGAGGCGACCTGTGATCGCGATCGCAGATGACACCATGCCTCTCCTCTAGGCATATCGCGAAACCCGCTATCAGCGAAGGCTTTGAGGCAATTTCGTAACATCATGCCGCGAAATGTTGCGTTTTATGTTGAGTGTCGCGATATCGCAATATTTTGAGGGGTAGCTGCTGAGGGGCTATCGGGTTTGGAACGTTTGGCCGCTATCTGGGATACATCGGCTACGTTCCCTCGGCTCCCATGAAAAGGGAACTCTTCCAGTTTTCCCAAAGTCCACAGCCTTCCCCCTTGAAAAGGGGAATTGAGAGGAATCGGGCCACATTTACCGCCCTTACCCAGGCACCTTCTGCGTAGGAGTCCAGGGCAAATGACGGCTTCGCCGCGCTTGTCTTTCTCGATTAACTCTAGGTTCTTGATTAACTCTAGGTTGAGGGCGAAGAGTTTTTCGAGGAGGTCGTCGTCGGGGGTGAAGCCGTACGCCTCTATCACCATCTAGCACCAGCGCATTGAGTTGCTTATGTAACTTATAAAGTTGACTCGCAGGCTCATCAAAGTAGGCGTTATACAGCTTCGTGATGCCCCACTGTTTTTGCTCCATTTGGGTGCTGCGGTACTCATGGAGTTTCAGGGCTTTGGGGCAAATGGCTTAAATA